>JAGWYX010000585.1 GCA_018969165.1 Verrucomicrobiota bacterium | reverse complement strand
ACCCAGTCGGCCGGCGGCCTGAGCCGTCGCGCCCGCGTCTTGGAGTGCGGCGGCCCGCCGCCGCTTTGCCCACCCGGGCCCGGGCGCCCAGCGGCCGGGGACTGCCGCACGCCAAAACTCGACTTGATTACAGCGAGTTTCAGGGTTCAAGGACTCTAGCGCTCGCGCCGGCTAAAGCCGGCGCTACTGGGGTTGACGGAACGCATTCGGTCGGCCACGCGCTCCCAGGAGCGGGTGCGGTCCGGCGCGGCATTCTGAGCAAGATTTCCGGGAGCAGGGACGATTTCAGGGTTGAGCCCGCGGGGCAAAACCGGCACGCTCGACCGCCATGAGACCCACGTATCTGCCGCAACTGCTCTGTCTGCTCACCAGCATCACCCTGGCCGCCGCCCAGGATTCCCCCGCGTTTTACCTCAGGAACAGCGACCGGGTGGTGTTCTACGGCGACAGCATCACCGATCAACGACTCTACACGGTGTTTACCGAGACTTATGTGGTGACGCGATTCCCGCACTTGCGCGTGAGCTTCGTGCACTCAGGCTGGGGCGGCGACCGCGTCAGTGGCGGCGGGGGCGGTCCGATCGACCTGCGATTGCGGCGCGACGTGATTGCTTACGACCCGACGGTGATGACGATCATGCTTGGAATGAATGACGGTTCCTACCGCGCTTTCGACCCGGGCATTTTTGATCAATACGCCCGCGGTTATGAGCACATCCTCGCGGTGCTGAAGCGGGCCTTGCCCGACCTGCGGTTGACGCTGATCCAGCCCTCGCCGTTCGACGACGTGACGCGCCCGCCGAAATTCGAGGGGGGCTACAACCAGGTCCTCGAGCGCTACAGCCAATTTGTCCAGGAACTGGCTCAGAGCAATCACCTGGCGGTCGCCGACCTGAACACGCCCGTGGTGGCGGCGCTGGAGAAGGCCAAGGCAGCCAACGCAGACCTGGCGCAAAGGATCCTGCCGGACCGGGTGCACCCCGGTCCGGGTGGCCACCTGCTGATGGCCGAGGCGCTGCTCAAGGCCTGGCATGCCCCCGCCCTGGTCGCCTCGGTCGAGATCGACGCCGCCGGCAACCGCGTCGTCGGCACGGGGAACGCAAGAGTTACCAGGCTGCAATCCGCCGCGGGGGTGACCTGGACGGAAAGGGACGACTGCCTGCCGATGCCGGTGGACATGAACGACCCGGTGGTGGCCCTGGCGATCAATTCCTCGGACTTCGTTTCGGCGCTCGACCAGGAACCGCTCAAGGTCACCGGGCTGACGGCGGCGCGTTACACGCTCAAGATTGACGGCGTGGAAGCGGGCACGTTCACGCGGGAGGAGTTGGCGGCGGGGATCAACCTGGCGCTGTTGCCGACGCCGATGGCCAAGCAGGCCGCCGAGGTGCAGCGCCTGACCGTCGAGCACAACAACATTCACTTCACCCGCTGGCGCCAGGTCCAGGTGCCCCTGGCTCGAGAGCTGGCCAAAGACCAGTCCCCGCGGGTGCAACGGGCCGTGCGCGAGTTAATGGGCGCTCTGGATGCCGACGAATCCGCCGTGGTGCGCCAGCAGCATGCCGCCGCGCAGCCGGTCCCCCACCAGTTCGATTTGTCACCGCAGTAGCAGCGGCGCCGCATCCGGGTATTGGCTTCGTCCCTGTGGCGGGGGAAGTGGAGAGTCAGGCAAGCGCTCCGGTTTGATCCGGTCGCCCAGGGCTCAGGCGTAACTATTCCGGAGGGACGGCGCGCTGCGCCGTCCGCGCCGCGTGCAGCGCCGCGATCCGTAGAAGCGGGAGCAGGGCGCGCTCATAATTCCGGCATCGCCGCCAGCAGCGCGCGGATCAGCCGCGGCCAGTCGGGCGGCGTTTCCTCGTAGGACTGCAGCACCACCATCACCGGTTCGGGACCGCTTCGCCCCAGAGACATCCGCCGCAAGACCGTCTGCGCCCAATACCAGGGGAGCGACGAATGCCGCCGCGCGCCATCGGAAAACCAGAACACCGCCTCGGCCCGGTCGTCGGCTTGCCGTAGCTCGAGCCAGGTCGCCGCGCCGCCCGGCACCACCAGCGGCTTCTCTGCCACCACCCGCCAACCAGCTCCCTCGAAGCAATACCGCGGATCATGCACCGCATGCCGGTCCCTGGTCCCATCGATCACCGTCAGAAAAAAATTCCAGCCGTTGAACTGGTACTTTCGGTGAACCAGATCGACGCGGCCCAGCACGACCTTCTCGGAGTCCGTCAGCGAGATGTCGTAGCCGGCGAAGCGGCCCACGCGCCGGGGGATGCGGTCCAATCGCCCCTGGGCATCGGGCAAGGGAAACAGATCCCACAGGGCGCCGCACAGCACTCCCAGCGCGACCCCGATCCACAGACCGGTCCTGGCCATTTGCGCCCTTGGCGGAGGGCGCGTGTCAGGAAGGAATCCGGTGCGCGAGGAGGTCATGCGCCTCGCTCGAGTCCTTGAACCGTGAAATGTGCTGTCATCAAGTCAAGTCTTGGCGTTTCTTTCCCCGTTTCGCCGTCGGTGCTTGCCCCCGCGTGGATTCGACCGGGGAGCCGCTGGCCTGCGCGACTGGGCCGCGCACCGCCGCAGGTTTTGGCGTGCGACAGTCCCCGGCCGCTGGGCGCCCGCGCCCGGGTGGGCAAAGCGGCGGCGGGCCGCCGCACTCCAAGACGCGGGCGCGACGGCTCGGGCCGCGGGAACCGACCAGCGTGAGGAGGAATGAACCGCGGCTGGCGTGGATCCGGCGGATCAACCAGCTTTTCGATTCGTGGCATCCGTGGTTCTCGTGAGTGTCCATTCGTGGTTCCGGTCTGAGGCGCGCCTCGCTAGAGCTTGATTTGACAACCAGCAGCGGCGGGACTCAAGGACTGGCGAGGCGGCGGGTGGGCAGGCTGGCGCGGCGGCCTGGCCAGAGCCCAGCCGCTGCCGGCCAGCGCCACCGCGATGCGGAGCACCGCCAACGGACCCGGGGCCAGACCGACCCGACTGGCGATCCACCCCGTGACCGGGAGCCAGCCCGTCAGGCTTAAGGTCCAAAACCACCCGCACCGACGCGGGGCCGAACCGACCAGGATCGCCGCCAGACCGAGATGGCGGCTCAGGTGCAAGTCGCCCAAGTCACCCAGGAAGCTCAAGCCCAGGCCTGCTGCCATCCAGGCCAGATGACCGCGCGCGAATTGGCGGCCGCCGAGTCCGGCTCGCCACCAGGACCAGACCAATGGCGTGAGCCAAACCAGGAACGCCAAACCACCGCCGCGATCAAAGGGGTTGTAAAGCCAACCCCCCAGCAGGCCGCGACTCCCCCACGCGGAGTAGGCCAGCAGGGTGGCTTCCAGCCAGGGCCTCACGAGGCGCGCCTGGCATATCGAGTCCTTGCGGGGAAGAACACAGACCGCGAATGAGGCGCCAAAGATTGACTTGAGCACAGCAGCTTTCACAGCTCAAGGACTCTAGCGGCCGGCGATCGGTTGGGAGGCTTGCCGGCGGGGCAATCCAGGCTCGCCACAAAGGAGAAGAGTCCCCAGCACACCGCGAACATGGCGCACAGCGCCAGCCAGCC
>JAGWYX010000584.1 GCA_018969165.1 Verrucomicrobiota bacterium | reverse complement strand
GGAAATCCTCCCACGTCTCCCCCTCCCGGCCCTGCGTTGTTTTGGCGTCGTGGAGGACGAAAGCCCCGAGTTCTGTTGGCTGTTCCTCGAAGACGCCGGCCAGGAGCTGTTTTCCTTTTCATCCCTCGCGCACGCCGCGGCGGCCGCGCGATGGATGGCGATTTTGCACACCGCGACGGCCCGGTTCGAGGCGAACCGGCGCCTGCCGGCTCGAGGACCAGACTACTACTGGAGTCAACTTGAACTGGCCCGGAACAACCTCCGCGGCGGCCTGGGAAACCGTGCCCTCCAGGCCGAGGGCGCGGCCGTCGTCGAGGCAATCCTCACCCAATGCGATTGGCTGGAATCGCGCTGGGAGACCGTAGCCGCCTTTTGCCGCGATGTCCCTGAAACCCTGGTCCACGGCGACCTCAAGGAGAACAACCTGCGCGTCCGCGACCGCTGCGGCCAGATCGACGTGCGCGTGTTCGACTGGGAGATTGCCGGCTGGGGCACCCCGGCGACCGATCTGCTCAAGTGCCCGGACTTTGCGCGCTACTGGCTCGAGGCGCGCGCGCATTGGCCAGCCCTGGACTCGGCAAACCTCCAGCGGCTGGCCCAGGTCGGGATGCTGTTCCGGTCCCTGCTCGCCATCAGTTGGGAGAGCCTGGATTTGGGGGGCGACTGGGTCCAATGGCCGGTCGGCAAACTCCGTCATTACTCCGTCCGGCTGATCGAGGCGTGCCGGACCTTGGGCCTGACGTAACGCCATGCAAACACCTCCCGTCCTCCTCCCGGATGCCCGCACCTTGCACGCGCGCCTGGCGGCGGTCCTCACCGCCGAGGAGTTCCCGCCCATGACCGTGGTGGACCGGAAACGGCCCCGTTACATGAGCACGTTCCCCAACGAAATCGTGACCTGCCGGTTGGGCGACGGAAAAGCCCGCCGGCTCTTCTGCAAATACGAGCGCGGCTGCAACCACAACGCCCACGGCCACCGCGGTGGACTTGCCTACGAGGCCGCCGTGTATCGTCACGTCCTCCAGCCCTTGCACACCGTGCGCCCGGAATTCGTCGGCGCGCACACCGATGGGACCACGGCCGAGACCTGGCTGTTTCTGGAATACCTGGACCACTGCACCCGGCTCAAGGACATCCGCGTGCGACGCAAAGGCATCTCCCAGCCCGTGGCCATGTCCCTGGCCGCACGTTGGCTCGGAAAATTTCATCGCTCCCAACAAGTCCGCCTCGGCAATGTCGCCACCGCCTTCCTCAAGCGCTACGACGCGGACTATTACGCAGGTTGGGTCCAGCGTGCCTGGGCCTTTGCCCGGCCCGTGCGCCGGCGTTTTCCCTGGCTGGCGATTCTGTGCGCGCACGCGCACCGGATGTTCGCTCCACTCCTGGCCGCGCCGGCAACGATTGTCCACGGCGAGTTCTACATCAACAATGTCCTGGTCCGCCGCAAGCAGGTCTATCCGGTGGACTGGGAATCGGCCGCCATCGGCCCCGGGGAAATCGACCTGGCGGCGCTCACGGAGGGCCCATGGGCCAAGGCGGTCGTGCGACGGTGCGAACGCGATTATCAGCGCCACCGGTGGCCCGACACTGTCCCGGGCCGGTTTGCGTTCACGCTCGACACCGCCCGTCTCTACCTCCACTTCCGCTGGTTGGGAGAACGGCCGGATTGGACCCTCGGTCAAAAGCACCGCTGGCGCTATGCCTGCCTGCGCGAAATCGGCCGGCGGCTGGGGCTGATCTGAGCGCGCTCCCTTCTGGCGAGGCACGCCTCGCTCATCGTGTCCTTGACTTGATTACGGCAATTTTCACGATGCAAGGACGCTGGACCCCATGACCATGGGGCAAACACCCCACGCCGAGGCACTTCCCGGTAGTAATCGTCCCCCGAGGAACGGCGGACTTCGCCTGATTTTCGGTACGACCACTTTCGCGAGAGCATGAAGAGGTGAAGAACCTACATTCCAATAAAGCATCAAAGGGTGCACTATGAAAGCGAACTATTCCTCCTGCTTAATGGCCGGGTCTGCGCGACCGGCACAGCAATTCATCCCTCCTCCGACCCGTCGGTACACCTGGCATTTCTGGCTGGGCGCCTTGCTCGCGACCCTCGCCACCGCCAGCCTCCCCCGCGCGACCGCCGGCTCCGCCGTCCCCGGCGCCCTGACCCCGCCCCACCCTGCCCCACCACCAGCAGACTTCCGCGCCGACCGAATTCTGGTCAAGCCCAAACCCGGCATTGGCCTGGACGTCCTGGCGAACCTGCACGCGCGCCTGGGTACCCACGTGCGGCGCACCTTCGCCCATATCGGCAATTGGCAGGTTATCGATCTTCCCTTCGCGCTGGACGTCAACTCGATCCTCGCCGCCTACCGCCAGAGCGGCCTGGTCGAGCACGCCGAGCCCGACTACGTCGTCACCACCCTGCTCACTCCGAATGATTTCAATTACTACAACGGCGACCAGTGGAACCTCAACAACGTCGGCCAATACGGCGGCACGCCCGGGGCCGACATCCATGCCCCGGCCGGCTGGGACTACCAATGCACCGCCAGCAATATCATCGTCGCCATCCCCGATACCGGTGTCCGTTACACCCACGAGGACCTGGCCGCCAACATGTGGACCTGCCCGGGCGGAACCAACCACGGCATCAATGTCCTCACCCGAACTGATGATCCCTGGGACGACGAAGGCCACGGCACCCACGTCAGCGGCATCGTCGGCGCCGTCGGCAACAACACCGTCGGCATCGCCGGCGTCTGCTGGCACGTGCAACTGCTGGAGTGCAAGTTCATCGACTCGAGCGGCAACGGCACGGTATCCGACGCCATCACGTGCCTGGATTACGCCATGACCAATGGCGCCAAGATTATCAACGCCAGTTGGGGCAGTTACTCCTTCACCTCGACCGCCCTCCAGGACACCGTCAACGCCCTCCGCGACCAAGGCATCATCTTCGTCGCCGCCGCCGGCAATAACAATAACAACAACGACAGTTATTCCCTCTACCCGGCCAGTTATCCCTACGACAACGTCATCGCGGTCGCCGCCACCGATCGCAACGATCATAAAGCATCCTTCTCCAACTACGGCGCCACCACCGTCCTGCTCGGCGCGCCCGGCGACCCGGTGTTCTCGACCTATTACAGCGCCGACAACGCTTACGAATACATGGCCGGCACTTCCCAGGCCGCTCCCCAGGTGGTCGGGGCCTGCGCCCTCGTTTGGGCCCTCTACCCCAACCTCACGCATCAGCAGGTCATCCGGCGCGTCCTCGAAGGCGTCGATCCCCTGCCCAGCCTGGCGGGACTCTGCGTGACCGGCGGCCGGCTGGACCTGGCCAATGCCCTGGCGCCCCAACCGGCGCCCACCGTCCCGCCGCTGACGGTCTGGTGCGATGACGCCCTGCCCCCCGGAGCGGTGCCGGAGTCCGGCAGCGGCGGCTCCTGGACGGGCGATCCGTGGAACTGGGTCACCAACAACCCGCCACCGTACTCGGGCACAGTCGCTCACCAGTCCGGCCTGATCTCCGGCATTCACATGCATTACTT
>JAGWYX010000583.1 GCA_018969165.1 Verrucomicrobiota bacterium | reverse complement strand
CTGGACGCAAAACTGATCGTAGAGCAGGTCCGTGTCGCCCACCAGGATCACCACCCCTTCGGACTTGGACACCTTCAGGGACGGCTCGGTCGGAGCCGGTTTTTCCTTTTTGCCGGCGGTGTCGGTCGATTTGTCGCCGGGTTTGCCGTCGGGAAACGCGGTCTTGAACTTGCCCGTCAGCCGGATCGCCAGCGGGTATTCCTGGCCGGAGGCGGCGAAGTCCTTGATGACTTGGTCGCCGGAGAACTCGGCCATGAACTTCTCGACGAGCTGGGAGTCCTTGCTGGTCTTGAGCAGGACCGTCTCCTTCAGCCCGTCGGCCGGCGTGCCGGTAAACACGCCCGCGAACGGGATCAGCAGGTTGTCGATCTGCGCCGTCACCGCGTCGTTGGAATCAATGCCGGCCCGGGTCAGCGACAGGACCGCCGGGGCCCGTTCGGTGCGGGCGCCGCCGTCCCGGCTTACCGAGCTGAGGTAGTTCATGTCGGCGACCACCTTGTTGACGTCGTAGTGGATGCCCCAGGCCTTGAAGAGCTTGTCGAGGGTCGAGCCGGCGTTCAAGCTGCCCTGCAGCGGGTTGGAGGGATTGTTGCGGCTGTCCACGACCGAAAGCGGGTCCACGAACACCATCAGCTTGCCGCCCCGCAGCAGGAACTGGTCAATCGCATACTGCGCGGTCTCGGCCAGGTCCTTCGGGTGGATGACCAAGAGGACCTTTATGTCGTCGTCGATCTTGTCGCTGTTGAGTTCGACCTGTTTGACGCTGTAATCGCGCTGGAGTTCGCTGATGAAGACCCACGGGTCCTGGCGGCCCTGGCCCATCCGCATCATCATCGGATTGACCTCGCCGAAGACCGGCAGCGAACTCATGACGCCGATCACCGCCTTCTGCGGGTTGACCACGCGCGAAATCGCCTGGGACAAGTCGTACTCCAGGAGTTTCTCCCGGTCGGGCGACAGGAAAGGGATGGCGACCTTCTGGTCCAGGCAACTGACGGCCAGGCCAAGGTAAATCTTGTCGCCGTTGTTGACCATTTGCCCCTCGACGCCGTCCAGGTTGGCCGAATCCTCGGCGTCGGAATCGGGCGCGGGATCCAGGTCTTTGATTTCCAGTTCACCGTGGGCGTACTGCTGGTACTCGGCCAGCAGGTCCTGGACGCGCTGCGCGTAGGACTTCAGGAACACCGGCATGGACGCCTCGCTCTGCGAGCAGTAGAAGCGGACCACCACCGGCGTGTCGAGCTTGGACAGGATCGCCTTGGTCCCGGCGGACAGGGTGTATTCCTTGTCGGCGGTCAGATCGAGCCGTTCCTTGAACCAGCCGCCGATGACATTGATGGCGACCAGGATGATGAACATCACGAGCACCCCGGCGGTCGAGTAAAGGAGCGGTTCGAGTTGTCTTTTGTTGACGGTCATGGTCGAGAGGCGCGGGTGCAACGGCTTGGTTTGCGGTCCGCTAGCCGGCGCGGTGGCCGCGCAGTATCACACTGGTGCTGAACAGGGAGAACCCGATCACCGACAGGAAAAAGATCACGTCCCGCGAGTCCAGCACGCCGCGTTGGAAACCCTCGAAATGCGGCATCACGCTGAAGGCCGAAACGCCGTCCACCAGCCAATTGGGCGCCCAGCGCACCAGCAGGTTCGTCACCGGCGGCCAGCCGGCCAGGATCAGGAACAGGCAACACACGACCGACACGATGAAGCTGATGACCTGGTTGCGCGTCATGGCCGAGGTCATCGAGGTCACCGCCAGGTAACCGCCCGCCAGGAGCAGGCTGCCGACATAGCCGCAGAACATCATCCCGTAGTCCGGGCTGCCGAGGTAACCGACCGTGAGCACGACGGGGAAGGTCAGGAACAGCGCCAGCGCCAGGAACAGCCAGGAGGCCAGGAATTTCCCGACAATCGCCTGCCAGGGCGTGATCGGCATGGTCAACAGCAACTCGATCGTGCCCAGCCGCCGTTCCTCGGACCACAGGCGCATCCCCACCGCCGGCACCAGGAACAGGTAGAGCCAGGGCATCCAAATGAAAAACGAGACCAGCGAGGCCTCGCCGCGCTCGAAAAAGCCGCCCACCATGAAGGTGAAAAAGCCGGTCAGCAGCAGGAATATCACGATAAACACATACGCCACCGGCGAGGCAAAGTAACCGGTCAACTCCCGCCGGGCAATGGTCTTGATGTGCGTCCAGGCGTTCATGTGCGGGTCTCCCGGGTCGTCTCCGGCAAGGTGATGCTGCGGAATACCTCGTCCAGCCGCCCTTCCTCGGTGTGCAGCTCCTCGAGCTTCCAGCCCCCGCGCGCAACCGCCGCGAACACCCCGCGCGCCAACTCCCCGTTGGCCGTGTTGGGTTTGGGGTAAACCCGGACCAGCACCCCGGCGCCTTCTTCGCTGACAATCGCCGCGCGACGCACAAACGGCAGCGCCCCCAGCGCTTGTTTGATCTCCCCGCCGGCCACCCCGAGCACCCGCACCGAGACCGCGCCCGCCAGGTCGGATTTCTGCTTCAATTCCGCCGGCGTGCCGTTGGCGACGATCTGGCCGCGGTCGATGATGATCGCCCGGTTGCAGACCGCCTCGACCTCCTCCAGGATGTGGGTCGAGAAGATGATCGCCTTGCGCTCGCCCATGCGCCGAATCAAGGTGCGGACCTCGTGCTTCTGGTTCGGGTCCAGCCCGTCGGTGGGCTCGTCCATGATCAGCACGTCGGGATCGTGGATGATCGACTGGGCGAAACAGGTGCGATGGCGGTAGCCCTTGGAAAGGGTCTCGATGCTTTGATAGAGCACCGACTCCAGGAAACACATCTCGACCACCCGGTGGACCGCCTGCCGTTTGGATTCGCCGGTCAGGCCGCGCAGTTCGGCGGCGAAACCCAGAAACCCGTTCACGGTCATGTCCGCGTACAACGGCGCGTTCTCCGGCAGGTAACCGAGGCAGCGCTTGGCCGCGATCGGTTCCTCCATCATGTCGTACTGCCCCACCTGCACCCGCCCGGCCGTCGGCGGGATAAACCCCGTCACCATCCGCATGGTGGTGGATTTGCCGGCGCCGTTCGGCCCCAGGAACCCGAGGACCTCGCCGCGCTCGACGGTGAAAGTGACGCCGTTGACGGCGACTTTAGCGCCAAACGCCTTTGATAAGTTCTGGACCTTAACCATGCTGTCAATTCAATCCGCGGTCGCTTTGCCTTCAGGCCCCGGTTTTCGGTTCCCGGGCGCGAAAGCCGTTAATGCAATAATACCTGCGCCGTCTGTCAAGAGGTTTTTTCCTCGCTGCCGCCGCCCGGCCTGGCGCAACCGCCCCGCCCGGGTGGATGCGGAGACGGATGCCTACAAGGGTTTCTGACGCAGGCGCCCCCCGCCGGATTCAAAAGTTTTGTCGGGTTCAAAGCCGCTCGCGTCCGGCGTAACCGCTATCCAGATCGTGCCAGAACTCGATGTCGTCTTCGTCCAGCTCCCAGCACAGGAACACTTCCTTGCCCCCGCGCAGGGCCGGAAAATCCAGCAGACCGCGGTCGAGATCTTTGATCAGAATCTCGCGCCGCTGGA
>JAGWYX010000582.1 GCA_018969165.1 Verrucomicrobiota bacterium | reverse complement strand
CTCGCGGAAAACTCCTCCCTGGGGGCTGCCGGAGCTCCTCCCCAACCCTGATAACCTCCGCCCCAGCCGCCTCCCCCGGCCAGCCCGTGTGCCGAAAAAACCGACAGCGCCCTTCGGGGTCTCCTTACGTGCGGATTTGGGACGGCGGGCAGAGTCCGAAGTTGCGGTTGGAGCGCGAGTCTGTGACTCGCAGCGGCTTGATTTTGAAGCTGCGGTGCTGCGGCTCATAGAGCCGCGCTCCGAAATTAGGACACTGCCGGACGGCGGGTAGTGGTATGGTTTGAAACGGTGAGGCCGAAATCCGGCTTGAAACTTTCGGTGATCGGGGTCACCGTGCCCAATGCATAAGCGCTCAAGTAAACCGGATTTCAGCCAGATCGCTCGCGCTGTCATTGAGAAGGCAACCGGCGCCCCGCTTTCGGGTTCACCAATTTCACCGGTGAAGGAGAAGAACCCAGCGGCCGTGGCGCTTGGAAGACTGGGGGGATTGAAGGGCGGGAAGGCGCGGGCGAAATCACTGGGCAAAGAAAGAAGGCGTGAAATAGCGAGGCATGCGGCAGAAGCACGCTGGACGAAGCTCGAAAAGTGATGCGCATCGGACTTTGAGATTCGCATCGACGTGTTGCAAGCATGTTGTCTGCAGGAACAAATTAATCATCGAAGAAAAATGCCGGGTCGTCTCGTGTTTGGTGGAGGGCAATTCGCTGCGTTCCACAGTGCGAATGACGGGCGTCCACCGGAGCGCATCTGCGCCGATGCAGTCAACGAGGCTGGCGTCCCCGCCAGGGGAAGAGCCTGTATGCGCATTTGGACCATCTGGGACTGGTGCGTTTGTGAATGCTTGCTGAAAGAGACGACGCTGGCGAGAGCCGGATGGGAGAAATCTCCATGTCCGGTTCGACGAGGGAGAGGGGAGCGACGGGAGACTGACAACCGCGGTCGGTGTTGTTCCCCGCAAGGACTCTCTGAGCGAGGCGCGCAGAGAGCCGAGAGAGGTGGAAGACGAAAACCGAGAATCCACGGACGGAGCCAGAATGAGGTCTGAGGCGGGCCTCGCTAGAAATGGATTGTCGCGTTGGACTTTTCCCGGCAAGCTTCCCGCCCCATGCAGCAAGTCAACCTGGGCATCATCGGCGGCGGCACCGTGGGCGGGGGCGTCTTTCAGGCCGTCCAGCGCAATGGCGCCCTGATGGCGTCGCGCCTGGGGGTCTGCCTGCGCGTCGCCGGCATGGCCGTCCGCGATGTCCACAAGAAACGGGCCGTGAGAATCCCCCCGGCCCTGCTGACGACCAACTGGCTCGGCGTCGTGCGTGATCCGCAGGTCCACCTCGTCGTCGAGTTGATGGGCGGCACGACCACCGCGCGCACAGTCGCCTTAACCGCCCTGCGGCTGGGCAAACCGGTGGTCACCGCCAACAAGGCCCTGCTCTCGGCGCATGGCGAGGAACTGTTCGCCGCCGCCCAGCAGTACGGCGCCAACCTGTATTACGAGGCCAGTGTCGCCGGCGGCATCCCGATCATCAAAGTCCTGCGCGAAGGCCTGATCGGGAACCGGATCACGCGCATCTACGGCATCCTCAATGGCACCTGCAACTACATCCTCACCCGGATGAAGTTCGAGGGCGCCGACTTCGCCGAGGTGCTGGCCGATGCGCAGCGGCTCGGTTACGCCGAGGCCGAGCCGTCGCTGGATGTGGACGGCCATGATGCCCTGCACAAAATCGGCATCCTGGCCTCGCTCGCCCACGGGTTCTGGGTCAACCCGAAACAAATCCACGTCGAGGGCATTGGCTCGATCACGAGCCTGGACATCAAATTTGCCGGACAACTCGGTTACACCATCAAACAGCTCAGCATCGTCAAGCCCCTCGAGCGCGCCGCCAACCGCGGCCCGGCTATGGACGGGTCGCGCGTCCAGGTCACAGTCTATCCGACCCTCGTGCCCAACGACCACGTGCTGGCCAGCGTGAACCACGTCTTCAACGCCGTCCTGGTCCGCGGCGACATCGTCGGCGACACGCTCTATTACGGGCGCGGCGCGGGTCAGGACGCGACCGCCAGCGCGGTGCTGAGCGACTTGGCCGACGCCGCGCTGGATTTGAAGTGCGGGACCAAAAGCCGGATTCCGCCCTTCGTGCCGCACGAACGCGCCGGGGCGGTCGTCCCCATCGGCGAGGTGGTCTCGCGTTATTACCTCCGCCTGGACGTCGTGGACCGGCCGGGCACGCTCGCCCGCATCGCCGCCATCCTCGGCCGCGCCCGGATTGGGATTTCGTCCGTCATCCAACCCGAGGGCCACGAGGGCGACAGCGTGCCGCTGATTCTGATGATTCACGATGCCAACCACGCCGCGATGGGCCGGGCCCTGGCCCGCATCAACCGCCTGGCGGTGGTCAAATCTCCCGCCGTGATGATCCGAGTCGAGAATTTTGAATGAACCCGTCCCCTGTTCTCTCCACCGCTCACCCCGCCTGGCGGGGCGTGATCCATCGCTACGCCGAGCACCTGCCCGTCACCGAGGCGACCCCGGTGGTTTCGCTCAACGAAGGCAACACCCCGTTGATCCGCGCGGACAACTTTGTCGCGGCGATCGGCGGGCAGTTCGAGTTGTTCCTGAAGTTCGAGGGGTTGAACCCGACCTGCTCGTTCAAGGACCGCGGAATGACCGTCGCGGTTTCCAAGGCCCAGGAACGCGGCGCCCAGATCGTCATTTGCGCCAGCACCGGCAACACCTCCGCGTCGGCCGCCGCCTATGCCGCGCGCGCCAAGATGAAATGCGTGGTCCTGTTGCCCCACGGCAAAATCGCGCTGGGCAAGCTGGCCCAGGCCCTCATGTACGGCGCCACCACCATCGCCATCGAGGGCAACTTCGACGCCGCCCTCCAGATCGTGCGCGAACTCGGCGACACCGGCAGGGTCGAGGTCGTCAACAGCATCAACCCCTTCCGCATCGAAGGCCAGAAAACCGCCGCGTTCGAGATTTGCGACCAGCTCGGGGACGCGCCGGACTTTCATTTCCTGCCGGTCGGCAACGCGGGCAACATCACCGCCTACTGGAAGGGTTACCAGGAGTATCATGCGGCCGAGAAATCGGATACCCTGCCGCGCATGTTCGGCTACCAGGCCGCCGGCGCCGCGCCCATCGTCGAAGGGCACCCGATCGAGAACCCCAGCACCGTCGCCACCGCCATCCGCATCGGCAACCCCGCGAGCTGGCAAGGGGCCAAGAACGCCATCGCCCAATCCCAAGGGCAGATCGACAAGGTCACCGACGACGAGATTCTGGCCGCCTACCAACTGATCGCGCGCAGCGAGGGGGTGTTTGTCGAGCCGGCGTGCGCGGCGCCGCTGGCCGGCCTGATCAAGTGCGTCCAGAACAGCTCGATCCCCCCCGGCAGCCTCGTCGCCGCCACCATGACCGGCCACGGCCTCAAAGACCCCGACACGGCCATCAAGGCGGCCGGCGTCGAGCCAATCGTGGTCGCCCCGACCAAGGACGCCGTGATGAAGGTCATTGGACTCTGAGGTCCGTGGTCCGTGGTCCGTCGTCCGCGGCAAGAACC
>JAGWYX010000581.1 GCA_018969165.1 Verrucomicrobiota bacterium | reverse complement strand
GCCGGCTGCTGGTGACTTCGGGCAAGACCGCGCAACTGGTCGTGGTTGACCCGGTCACCGGCAGCATCCTCCAGCGCGTCCCTTTGCCTTCCGAGGCCGCGCGCAGCCAAGGCACCGCGGCGGTTTCATCCCACATCCTGGCGCCCGACAAGGGTGGGCAGGCGAGCTATACCGGGCTCGTCTTCTCACCGGATGGCACGCGTCTTTACCTCTCGAACGTCAACGGCAGCATCAAGGTGTTCGGCGTTAACGCCGCCGGCCGAGTCTCCGGTTTGTATTCAATCGCCCTGCCACCGAGCGGCCTCACCCAGCGCACCAACGACATCCCCGCCGGGCTGGCCATCTCGCGGGATGGCCGTCGGCTCTACGTAGCTCTGAACCTGTCGAACCGGCTCCTGGAGCTGGATCCGGTCTCGGGAGCAACGCTGCGCCTGTTCGACGTCGGTGTGGCGCCGTATGCGGTGGCCTTGGTCGGCCGCAAGGTCTATGTCAGCAACTGGGGCGGACGCCGACCCGATGCCGCCAGCACGCTGGGCCCCGCCGGGCAGGGGACGCTCGTCCGGGTTGACCCCGTTCGTTTTATTGCCAACGAGGGCTCGGTGTCGGTAATCGATTTGGATCGCGGCCGGGTCATGCGCGAGTTGGTGGTGGGGTTGCATGCGTGTGCGCTGGCCACGACCCCCGACGGCCGATGGCTGGTGGCGGCCAACGCGGCGAGCGACACCGTCAGCGTAATCAGCACCCGGACCGATCGCGTGGTGCGCACTGTCTCATTGCGCTGGCACCCGCAGGATTTATTCGGCGCCAGCCCGAATGCGTTGGCCTTCGACACGACCGGCAAAAAACTCTTCGTGTGCAATGGCACCCAAAACGCCGTGGCCGTCCTGGCCTTTCGCCCACGCGACGTGCGGTGGCTCGGCTTGATTCCCACCGGCTGGTTCCCCGGCGCGATCGTCTGGGACGCGCGTCGGCACGCCCTGGACGTGGCCAACATCAAAGGCGTCGGTTCCGGCAAACGCTTCGGTCCAGGCCAGAAGATCGAATATAATTCGCACCAATACTTCGGTTCCCTGTCCCTGATCCCGCTGCCGGACCGGCGCGAGTTGGCGCGCGACACGGCCACCGTGCTCCGCAACTACGGCGAGGCGGTGATGGCCGCCGCCCAGTTGCCCGCCCGACCGGACGCCCCGCCGCGCCCGGTCCCGGAGCGCGCCGGCGAGCCGTCGCCGATCAAACACGTCATTTACATCATCAAGGAAAACCGGACTTATGACCAGGTCCTGGGCGATATCCGCGAGGGCGACGGCGACCCGAGCCTGTGTGTGTTCGGCGAGCGGGTGACGCCCAACCAGCACCAGTTCTGCCGCGAATTCGTCCTGCTGGACAACACCTATTGCTCGGGTATCCTCAGCGCCGACGGCCACCAGTGGACCGATTCGGCCTTTGCCACCGATTACATGGAGAAGTCCTTTGCCGATTTCCCGCGCAGCTATCCCGACGGTATGGAGGATGCCGACATCGACGCCCTGGCCTATGCGTCGAGCGGGTTCATCTGGGACAACGCGCTGGCCCACGGCAAGACCTTGCGCGACTACGGCGAGTTCACCATCGGCGTCACCGGTTGGCGTCGCCCGGGCTACCGAAAGGCCCCGCCTGGGTTCCTGGATTTCTACCACGATTTCACCCAGGGCACCCGCCTGACGTTCATCGGTTGCCGGCCGGCGATCGACTCGCTCGGTCCGCACATGAATACCGACACGATCGGCTGGGACCTGGATGTCCCGGACGTGTTCCGCGCCGCGAAGTTCATCGCGGAATGGCGGCAGTTCGAGCGCGCCGGCCGTTTGCCTCAATTGCTCATCTTCTGCCTGCCCAACGATCACACCTCGGGCACCAAGCCGCACTCGCCGACCCCGGCGGCCCAAGTCGCCGACAATGACCTGGCGTTCGGGCAAATCGTCGAAGCCGTCAGCCATAGCCCGTTCTGGAAAGAAACGGCGATCTTCGCCATCGAGGACGATCCCCAGGCCGGCTACGATCACGTGAACAGTTTCCGGACCACCGCCTACGTCATCAGCCCGTTCGCCCGCCGGCACACCGTTATCCATAATAACTACAATCACACCAGCCTGGTGCGCACCATCGAGCTGATCCTCGGCCTGCCGCCGATGAACCAACTCGACGCCACCGCCACGCCGATGTCCGCCTGTTTCACCGATCAACCCGATTTTACGCCGTTCACCGCGCTGCCGAACCACGTGCCGTTGGACCAGATGAACCCGGAAACCCAGGCCATCGCTGATCCGCTCCAGCGCCGGTACGCCGCGGCGTCGGCCCGGTTGCCGCTGGCCAAGCCGGACCAGTGCCCCGAGGATTTGTTGAACCGAATTCTTTGGGTGGCGCAGAAGGGCTCACGCGCGCCCTACCCGACCTGGGCGATCACGCCCCACGCGCGGGCGGACAAGGACTGACGGGGGTGGGGACTTGAGACGTGCTGCGTGAAACGATAAGCGTGGATCCCGCATCCCGCATCCACCATCCGCCTTTGCCCGTTGGCCTACAACGCCAGTGACGGGCACGGCGCATCCTGGGACGTGGACTCGATCCGGATATGCCGGGCGCCGATCTTTTCCAGGCGCCGGCTGACCACCTCATAAGCCAGCTCGGGCCGGTTGCAATCGCGGCTGAGGTGGCCCAGGTAAAGATGGCGCAAATGCTCGGAGGCAATCTCCTCGGCTACGTCGGCGGCGGCTTCGTTGGACAAGTGCCCGTGGCGGCTCAGAATCCGTTGCTTGACCGCCCACGGACGGCGGGTGTCGTCTTGCAGCATTTTGAGATCGTGATTGGCCTCCAGCAGTAGCACGTTGGCGGGCCGCACGCGTTCGACCACCAGCTTGGTCGCGTGACCCAGATCGGTGAGGAAGCCGATATTGCCGGCCGCGGTCCGCACCAGAAACCCGACCGGGTCCTGGGCATCGTGTGGCACCGCGAACGTGTCCACGCTCACATCGCCGATCTCGAAGGAGGCCCCGGTGCTGAAGACGCGGACCTCGAACGCGGTCTGGAGCTGGGCCTGGATGGCCTCCTGGGTGAGTCGGTTGCAGTAAATCGGCACGCGCAACTTGGCGCCCAGCGACGTCAGGCCCTGGATGTGGTCATTATGCTCGTGGGTGATCAGGATGCCCTGCAACGTCTCAGGTGCGCGTCCGATACTGGCGAGCCGCTGGCGGATTTGGCGCCCGCTGAACCCGGCATCAATGAGAATCCGGGTGTCGGCGGTTTCCAGGTAGGCACAGTTGCCACCCGAACCGCTGCCCAAAATCGTCAGTTGCGCGCCCACGAACCGACGTTAGAAAGCCCCTCGCGGCCGGGCAATCCTTTTGTGCGTCGGTCGGTGTTGCGGCGGCGCGGATCGAGGGCGCAGCGGGCGCGCCCGCTCCGATTCGACCGGGAGCCGAACCTCCGCCGATCCCAAATCCGCACGTAAGGAGACCCCGAAGGGCGCTGTCGGTTTTTTCGGCACACGGGCTGGCCGGGGGAGGCGGCTGGGGCGGAGGTTATCAGGGTTGGGGAGGAGCTCC
>JAGWYX010000580.1 GCA_018969165.1 Verrucomicrobiota bacterium | reverse complement strand
TTCCTGCGGACGGATACGCAGCACCAACCATGCCGGGCACTCAGCGAACCTTTGACCTTCGGTTTTGAATTTCGCGCCCAATCTTAACCATTCGTGGTTCATCCGGTTTGAGGCGCGCCTCGCCAGGGGAACCCCCTTCGCCGCGCCTCAATCGTGTTGGGGCTGGCGTGAATCTCACGCTTCACGCGGGAATCTCACGCGACCCCGGATCGCCGACGAGCAGAGAGCATCCGCCGACCTATTCCCTACCGATGCGCTGCGAGTTGGGGACAACT
This sequence comes from Verrucomicrobiota bacterium, assembly GCA_018969165.1. Classification (GTDB taxonomy): domain Bacteria; phylum Verrucomicrobiota; class Verrucomicrobiia; order Limisphaerales; family JAGWYX01; genus JAGWYX01. Next base: position 3,312 of record JAGWYX010000580.1, on the reverse strand, counting down.
CGCGGTCCGAATGCGCGATATCCGGTCTGAAGCGCGCCTCGCTAGCTTGCGTGATCCGCGTGGAGGTTGGTCCTTGGAGGTGCCGTGTCGAAAAGCGGCAGAGGACTGCCGCAGTCCAGGACGCTCCGCGTCTTGCGGGGCCCAAGCCGTAGGCGCCAGCTTTTGGTTTGCGCCAGCCCCCTGGTGATTTCCTGTAAAGAGTTGCCGGAGCACAGGAACCCAACAAGGCCGTCCCACCTCCTTATCACGGTCGCGTCAGCCGGCTCACTAAACGGCACGTATCGGTCAGAGCCGACTTACGTCGGCTGCTACGGGGCCTTGATCCACAAGGAGCGGTCCTGCGAACGGTGCGGCGGCGCGGCAGCGCCGCCCTTCCGAGTTCGCGGACCCATTGAGTCCTCGGCATCGCCTTGGTGGTCGAATCCACCTGAGTTCTGGAAGAATTCGCTTGCGTTGGGTGACAAGGTGCGGCTTTGGTGGGGTTGATGAAACGCTCCCAGGTTTGGATTCTCGCGGTGGGGTTGCTTGCGCCCGCCCTGTTCGCCGGCGGCCAGGAACCCGGCTTCATTTCGCTGTTCAACGGCCAGGACCTCACCGGTTGGGACGGCGACACCAACCTGTGGTTCGTCCAGGACGGCGCGATCGTCGGCCAGACCACCCCCGAGCACCGTACGCGGGGCACTTACCTTTTTTGCCCGGGCGTGGTCATGACTAATTTCGAGCTCCGGGCTTCCTTCCGTCTGCTCAGCGGCAACTCGGGCATCCAGTATCGGAGCCGCGAATTGCCCGATTGGCAGGTCGCCGGTTACCAGGCCGACATGGACGACGCCAACGCATATACCGGCATCATTTACGAGGTCGGTGGCCGCGCCATCATGGCGCCGCGCGGTCAGAAGCTCGAGTTCGACTCGGCGGGCCACCCCAAAGTGCTCGGCTCGCTCGGCGGCAAGGAGGAGTTGCTCGCCGCGATCAAATCGCGGGATTGGAACGAATACACGATCATCGCCAATGGCGATCACATCATTCAGAAGATCAACGGCCGCGTGATGGTGGATGTGGTCGATCACGCCGCCAAACGGCTGCGGAGCGGGGTGATCGCGTTTCAACTGCATCCCGGGCCGCCCATGCGCGTCGAGTTCAAGAACATCCGTTACAAGCCGCTCCCGCTTCAACACGAGGCCACCGCGACGCCGGTGGACCAGATCAAGGTGGTGGCGAAGGATTTCAAGATCGAGTTGCTCTATTCGCCGCCCGAAACGCAAGGCTCATGGGTCAGCATGTGCGTCGATACCCAGGGGCGCCTCATCATGTGCGACCAATACAACGGCGGGCTCTACCGCGTGACCCCGCCGCCGTTGGGCGGCGCTCCGCAGGCGACCCGCGTCGAGAAGATCGACGTGCCGCTCAGCGGGGCGCAGGGATTGCTCTGGGCCTTCGACAGCCTCTACGCGCTCGTTACCAAGAACGGCAAATACGACAGCGGCCTGTATCGCGTCCGGGCCAGCCACGGCGACGATCACCTCGATAGCGTCGAGCTGCTGCGTCCATTGAAAGGCGGCGGCGATCACGGCTGGCACAGCCTGTTGCTCGGACCGGAGGGGAAATCGATCTACGTCGTCGCCGGGGACGCGACGATCCTGACCCAGTTGGCGGCTTCGCGCGTGCCACTGGTTTGGGGCGAAGACCAGTTGTTGCCGCGGTTGCCGGACGCGCGCGGGTTCATGACCGACGTATGGGCGCCCGGCGGCTGCTTTTACAAGGTCAGTCCCGACGGCAAACGCTGGGAACTTATCTCCGTTGGGTACCGCAACACTTACGACGCCGCGTTCAATCGCGCGGGTGATCTGTTCACGTTCGACTCCGACATGGAATGGGACATGAACACACCGTGGTATCGGCCGACGCGCGTTTGCCTGGTCACCAGCGGGAGCGAGTTCGGCTGGCGCAACGGCTCGGGTAAATGGCCGCCCTATTATCCCGACAGCCTGCCGGCGATCTACGAGGTCGGGCCCGGTTCGCCCACCGGCATGACCTTCGGTTACGGCGCGAAATTCCCGGACCGCTACCAGGACGCGCTGTTCCTGGGCGATTGGAGCTACGGCCGCATTTATGCCTTGCACCTCACGCCGAGCGGGTCGGCTTACACGGGTGACCTCGAGCTTTTCCTGAAAGGCACGCCGCTGGCGACTACCGCCATGCTCGTCAATCCCAAGGACGGCGCGCTCTATTTCATCACCGGGGGTTGGCGCATCCAGACCGGGCTCTACCGCATCACCTATGGCGGCCCCGAGTCCACCGCTCCGGCGCCCGCCGATCCACGCGGCGTCGAGGCGCGCGCCCTGCGGCACAAGCTCGAGAGTTTCCATGGCCATGCCGACCCGCGCGCGGTCAGGACCGTCTGGCCGTATCTCGGGCACCCGGACCGGTTCATCCGGTTCGCGGCGCGTGTCGCGCTGGAATGGCAACCGCCGGCCACCTGGCGCAAGCGCGCATTGCGTGAGACCAACCCCGAACGCGCCATCACCGCCCTCCTGGCCCTGGCCCGCGTCAGCGCGCGCGATCCGCTGCATCGGCGCCCGACCGATCCCGCGCCCGATCCCACGGTCCAGTCCGAAATCCTGACCGCGCTTGAACGGCTTCACTGGTCGGTGCTGACCGACGCGCAGCGGCTCGAGTTGCTGCGGGTCTATGCGCTCGCGTTCACCCGCTTCGGCCAACCGCCCGAGGCGACACGCCAAGAGCTGAACGCGAGATTTGACCCGCTCTTCCCGGCCGGAACGCGCCAATTGAATGCGCAGCTCTGCCAGATGCTGGTTTATCTCCAGTCACCCGACGTGGCCCGCAAGGCGCTGGCGCTCGTGGCCAAGGCGCCGACGCAGGAGGAACAGATCGAATACATCAAATTGCTGCGGATACTCCGGGCGGGTTGGAGCCCACCGTTGCGCCAGGAGTATTTCGCATGGTTCCTCAAGGCGGCGGGCTACCGCGGCGGGGCCAGCTTCGCCGGGTTCATCCGGCTGATCAAGAAAGACGCCCTGGCCACCCTGACCGACGAGGAGCGCGTGGCGCTGCGACCCATCCTGGACGCCAAACCGGCTGTGCAATCCCCACTCGACGCGATGCGCCAGGCGCTGGCCGGGCACACGTTCGTCAAACACTGGACCGTGGACGATCTCGCTCCGCTGGCCGACCGCGAACTGCACAATCGCAACTTCGAGCGCGGCCGGAAATTGTTCGGCGCGGTTGGTTGCTTTGCCTGCCACCGGTTCGCCAACGAGGGCGGGGCGCTGGGTCCGGACCTGACGAGCGCCG
>JAGWYX010000579.1 GCA_018969165.1 Verrucomicrobiota bacterium | reverse complement strand
GCGGATGCGGACCGCGAGTTGTCCTCAACTCGCAGCGCGTCGGCACCGAATCGGGTGGGGGTGGTTCGCTGGTCCGGGGCGGCCCGGGGCCGCTGCGGCTTGGGACACGCCGCGGTCCGGAGGTCGGACTTCCAGTCATCTGCTCCCCTCCAGCTTCAATTCCCCCATCCCAAGATCGGGCTTGCGAGCGCGAGACCCGCTGGCTAGCGTCCTTGTACCGTGAAACTTGCTGTAATCAAATCAAGTTCTGGCGTCTTTTTCGCGGTCGGTGTTTTCCCCCTCAAGGACTCCATGAGCGAGGCGCGCGGAGAAGATGGACGTGGGATGAGAACAATCGAAGATGCAAGACAAAGGTGACTTGAGGTCTGAGGCGGCGCCTCGCTAGGAAGCAGGCGTGCTCGTCGCCCACATCCTGGCTGGCCTGGCGGTCCTGAGCCTGGCGCTGACGCTCTGGCAGTGGTGGGTTGCCCGTCGGTTCCCCCTGCACCGACGCGTGACCGACGGGTCTTTCACCCCTGCGGTGACCGTGCTCAAACCGTTGAAGGGCTCCGACGCCGAGTCCGTCCGCTGCCTCCAAAGCTGGCTTGCTCAGGAGTTCCACGGGCCGGTCCAGGTCCTCTTCGGCGTTGCATCCGCCAACGATCCCGTGTGCCAAACCGTGCGCTCGCTCCTGCCCAAATTCCCGCAGTGCGACGCTCGCCTGATCGTCTGCGCCCAATCCCTGGGCGCCAACGCCAAGGTCTCGACCCTGAGCCAACTCCTGCCCCATGCCCGTCACGAGATCATCGTGGTCAGCGACGCCGACGTGCGCGTGCCGCCCGATTTTCTTGTCAACGCCGTGGAGCCGCTCCGGGACGGCGGCGTCGGCCTGGTCCATTGTTTCTACCGGCTGGCCAACCCGACAACGGCGGCGATGCGGTGGGAGGCGATCGCCGTCAACGCGGATTTCTGGAGCCAGGTCCTCCAGGCGCGGAGCCTGAGTCCGATCACGTTCGCCCTCGGCGCGGTCATGGCGCTCCGCCGCGCGGAGTTGGAGGCGGTCGGAGGCTTTGCGGCGCTGGCCGATTACCTGGCCGACGATTTTCAACTGGGTCGATTGGTGGCGCGGAGCGGCAAACGGCTCGAACTCTGCCCGGTGGTGGTCGAGTGTTGGTCGGCGCTCATGGGCTGGCGGGCGGTTTGGGAGCATCAGTTGCGATGGGCGCGCACGATCCGGGTATGCCAGCCGCTCCCGTGGTTCTGGAGCATTCTGGGCAACGCGACGTGGTGGCCGCTCCTTTGGTGGTTGGCTCAGCCGACGCGCGACGTGCTGCTGGCCGTGCTGGGTTGCTTGGGAGTGCGGGTCGCCACCGCCAGTTTTCACCAAGCCAGGCTCACGCAGGCGTGGCCGGCGGTCTCAGCCCTCTGGCTGGTGCCGCTCAAGGACCTGCTGCATCTCTTGCTTTGGGCACTGTCGTTCCTCGGCGGGCGGGTGAACTGGCGCGGCGAGGTGTACCGGGTCCAGGCCGGCGGCCGGTTGGTCAAACTCAGGCCCGCGGAAGCTGGACCGTAGGGTCCGTGCCAGCACGCAGGGTGGACCCTCGTCCGACAGGGTGACGCGATGCGCCTACTTCGTGCTGAGGGCGGGCACCAGGTTGTTCGCCCGCGGCGATCCCACGCCCGTCACCAGGTCGTAGCCAGCGTAGCATTTATCGTCACTATCGTGGCCATTTTGCCCCTGGGTGATATCGTGGAAATACGTGGTGTTGCTGGCGTAGCCGCCGTAGGTCGTCTTGGTCCCCAGGTTGGCAGTCGAGTAAACGGCCGCGCCCGGTGGCGCCAATCGGCCAAGGGTGTTGCCATCGGTCCGGCTGGAATTCGAAAGGGCCACCAACGCCGCCCACTGCGGGGCCCCGACGCTCGTTCCCCCGAATTCGTACCAGGCCCCGTTATAGGCCACATACACTCCATAATTCGGATTAGCCAGGTAAGCGACATCCGGCACCCCGCGGTCGAGCGGGGACCAGGCGGGCTGGAACCAGCCGTTCTGCCAGGAAGGCTGAGCCTCGAAGTCGCTGATGCCTCCGCCACCGCTGGACCAGGCCGTTTCCGCATGCCAAGCCCCGCTGGAGGCGAGCTGGAGCGTCGTTCCGCCCACCGCAATCACGTTGGGAGAGGCAGCCGGCCACTCGACCTGCACGCTACCGCCGATCTCGCCGCTGTCGCCGGCCGACGCCACAAACGTCACACCGGGTGTGGCGAAGTAGGAGTCGTAAGTGGCCTCGATGGACCCGGACTCCTGCCCACCCCAACTCATCGACACGGCGCTCACCCCCGGAGTCGTCGCCGCCAGTTGGACTGCGCCCATCAGATTGGCGAAACTGCTGTCCGCGGCCACGACCAGGAGGATATTGGCGCCCGGCGCGATGGCATGGGCCCATTCGACGTCCAGCGAGGTCTCTTGCGCCCAACCGCTGTTGGCCGGCGGGGTGCTACCGGCGGGGTAATTCACGACCGTCAGATTGGCTGCGGGAAGCTTGAACTGGTTGGTGAAGGCAGCCAAATCGCTGTTGAGGGTTGGACTCCCGTAGGCGTCCACGATCGCGATGGTCTGGCCGCTGCCGGTGATCGGAATGCTGTTCGTGTAGAGCGCGCTGAAACCATAGGCGGTCTGAATCTGCTGCGGCGTGTAAGGCGGCGTGGCCAAACTCGTCCCTCCGCCCCCACCGCCGCCGTGGCTCGAATGCCCCACGTTGATCCACAGGGGCGGCCGCGCATGCCCCGGTCTGGGCGGACCGAATACCCGGACCCCTTGGGCCGTGGCGGACGTGGTGAATGCGAGGGCCTGAGCCAATGTCAGCCCCCAGAACGGCAGCGCCTTGGTGTTCATAAAACTTTGGATTCGTATCGGTTCCTCGGATACTTTCCGATTGTAGGTAGGTTCTTTACCCATACTTTCCTAGGGTTACACCGTAGCCTCATCACATCCGCGGCCGCCCGTCAATGAGATTCTGCGGCTGGAAATCGGCCGCTCGGCCGGCCCCGCACGCAGGTCCGGGTCGCGGCGGCCCAGGTGTGGATAAACCCGGGCTAACCTCGGCTTCAGCCGCTACGGTAATCTTCGCGGATCGGGTAGAATACGTCGAGGATGCGACAGGCAGTCAGGGCCCGGCCCGCATGCTCGACGTTGGCGGGGATGACGGCGATGCTGCGTGGCCCCAGCTTCCGGGTCTCGCCGCCCACGGTCAGCTCGAACTCGCCATCGATCAGGTTGACCACTTGCTCGTGGGGATGCGCGTGCCGGGGGAAAACGGCCCCGGCCTCGACGGTCCAGTGGACGAACGTCATGTGGGCCGAATGCACAAATCGACCGCTGAACCCGGGGAACACCTCGCGCGCCTTGCGCTCGTCGAGTTGAATCCAACGGTCGGTCGGCCGGTTCGCGGGGCTGGGCGGAGAGGGTTGCGCGCTCATAAACTTGGTAGGGTGGATTTCCCGACCTTGAAACCTCCGGCTGCTCCAGTCAAGTTCCCGGTTCGCACCGGACCAGCCGGTGTCTTCGAGCGTGTTTGAAAAATGCGGAGCGCGGCTGGGTCGTCCTCGACCAGCCGCAGC
>JAGWYX010000578.1 GCA_018969165.1 Verrucomicrobiota bacterium | reverse complement strand
AGGCCGGAGGGATTGGCTACAGTGCCGTGCATGACCGCGTATGTGGGGCCGACTTACCGCTGGTTGCGCACCGGCGACGAGGCATTTGCAGCCATGCTTACCGCGATCGAACGGGCGCGGGCGTCGATCGCGCTCGAGGTCTATATCTTCTCCGGGGATTTGCTTGGCCAGCGGTTTCGCGATGCCTTGGTCCGGGCCTGCGCGCGTGCCGTGCGCGTCCGCGTGCTGGTGGACGCGTTCGGGTCGCTCACGCTGGATTACGATTTCTGGGAGCCGCTGGAGCGGGCCGGCGGGCAATTCCGCTGGTTCAATCCATTGAGTCTCGGCCGCCTGGAATTCCGCGACCATCGCAAATTACTTGTGTGCGATGGGCGGCTGGCGATTGTCGGCGGATTCAACATCGCGGGTGAGTACGAGGGCGATGGCATTTCTCGCGGCTGGCACGATCTGGGGTTGCAGCTCGAGGGCACGCTGGCCGGGCAGTTGGAGACCGCATTTGAGCATTCCTTTGCCCGCGCCGATTTTCGCTACAAACGCTTCATGCGATTGCGACGGCTGCCGGTTCCCAACACGATATTCGCGCCCGACGGGGCCGTGTTGCTCAGCGGGCCGGGCCGGGGCTTCAACCCGATCAAGCGCGCCCTCAAGCACGACCTGCTCGGGGCGGGGTCGGCGAAGATCATTTCCGCGTATTTCCTGCCGACGTGGCGGATTCGGCGCGAGTTGACGCGGTTGGCGCGCCGGGGCGGGCGGGTGCAATTGATCCTGGCGGGGCGGAGCGACGTGCCGCTCTCGCAACTGGCCACCCGGCGGCTTTACGCGGGTCTGTTGCGCGCCGGCATCGAGATTTACGAATACCGCCCGCAAATCCTCCATGCCAAACTGATCGTCCTGGATGACATCGTCTATATCGGGTCGGCGAACCTGGACACGCGCAGCCTGCACATCAATTACGAGCTGCTGGTGCGCCTGCCCAGCCCGACCCTGGCCGCCGAGGCGCGCGCGATTTTTGATGAAGACCTCGAGCATTGCCGGCGGATCGATCCGGCCGCCTGGCGTCGCTCGCGCACCTTCTGGAATAAACTCAAGGAACGCTGGGCCTACTTCCTGCTCGTGCGCGTGGACCGTTACGTGGCCCGGCGCCAGCTCAAGACCCTGCGGTAACGATGCGACCTTCGGCGCCTTGGATGGGAGGATCGGGGGCGCGAGAGTTTCCTGGTTGTTCGCGCGGGTTGGCGCCGGCGGAAATCGCCTTGCGGGAGAAACGGCGCTTCCCTTAGCTTGCCTGCATGCCGTTGCCTGCGGATTATCACACCCACAACGCCCTCTGCCGGCACGCCACCGGCCAACCCACCGAATACGCCGCGCGCGCCGCCCAACTTGGCCTGCCCGAAATCGGCATGTCCGACCATAATCCGATGCCGCGCGATGATTTTGACGACTGGCGGATGCGGCTCGATCAGCTCGATGAATACGTGGCCGGGGTCGAGCAGGCCCGGCGCGAACATCCGACCCTCGCCGTCAAGCTTGCGCTGGAGGTCGATTACCTGCCCGGCGGCGAGGACTGGATTCGCGACCTGGCGGCGCGGCACCCGTGGGACTACCTCATCGGCTCGGTGCATTACGTTGCCGAGGGGTGGGACCTGGACAACCCAAACAAGGTCGCCGAGTGGAAGCGGCGTGAGCCATTCGAGGTGTGGACGGCTTACTTCGAGCGCCTGACCCAGGCGGCCGGGTCCGGCTTGTTCGACATCATCGGGCATGCGGACCTGGCCAAGAAATTCTGTTTCTATCCAAATCGGGATTGCACGGCATTGTACCGAGGATTCCTGGAGGCGGCCAAGCGCCGGGGTGCGGCGATCGAGCTGAACACTGCCGGTCTGCGAAAGGACTGCAAAGAGATATACCCGAGTCGTTACTTATTGCAGATGGCCTCGCAGGCGGGCGTGCTGATCACGTTCGGCTCCGACGCCCACGCGCCGGAGGAGGTCGGCCTGAACTTTGCGGAAGCGGTGGAGTTGGCGCGGAGCACCGGCTATACCCATTGTTGCCGATTCAGCCGGCGCCGCGCCGAATACGTTCGGTTCTGAGGCGCCAGCGGGCCCAGCGCTTGCCGAGTTGATACCACACCGAGGCCGTGGCGTCCGGGGCGTAGCGCAGCGTCGCGCGGACCCGCAACTCGGCGCGGAGCCGGTTCCGGGACCAGCGCCAGAAGAACAGGTCCACCAGCAGTCCGACGCCGAGCCAGAGGCCCAGCCCGAGGCCGAAGCCGGGGGAATAGGTCCAGTGGGATTTCCAGGACAGAAAGGACCAAGCCGCGCCGATTGCTCCCAGGATCAACCAGGGGAGGATGAGCACTCGCAGGACGGCGCCGCCGGCAGCTTTGCGGGCGTTGGCCGAGGAGATCGCCATCCATAGGCCGACCCAGGCCAGGGTGAACAGGTCGGCGCCAAGCATTAGCACGGCCGCGGCAAAGCCGGCGATCGCATTAATCGTCTCGCGGTGCGTGAATTCCCGCCAGTCCGGCGCCGCCCACCAGAGGGCAATGGCCAACCCGAGCACGGCGATTGCCGGGCCGGTGACCTGACGGCGCAAGGCCAGCAGTCGGCCGCGCAGGATGTCATCGATGCTCAACGGGGTCGAAAGCAGCAGTTCGAGGGTGCCGGTACGCAGCTCTTCGACCAGGGGGCTGCTGGCGATCCCTGCCATCCAATGCTTCAGCAGCAACTGGAAAGTCACGGCGGTCCCCGTCGCGATCGCAAGATTCAACCAGTCACGCCCCAAGCGATACCAACCCAGGCACCAGCCGCCGGTGAAGATCGCGAAGATCAGCCAGATATCGGCCGTTCTCCACCAGTGCCGGATGGCCAGCCAATAGACCGGGTTGCGGTCCAGCACCCGTGCGCGGGTCAAGGCGTGTCGCTGGGGATCGCGGCCAGACCGCAGTCGTTCCCGCCAACGCCAGACCCCGGCGGTCGCGGGGCGATCCTGCCATACGTGCGGGAGGATGAGGCTGACGGCGGCCAGGCAAAGCCAGCTCAAGCCGTGTGTGATGGCCACCGAGCCCCAGAACGCCCCGCGCAGCCCCCGGTAGAACTGGTCGGACGCCAGCAGACAAGCAAAGCCGGGGCTGGGCAGCAGATAGGCCAAGGGCGCTGTCGGCATCATGCCATTGGTCAGGACGGCACCCGGAGACGCGCGACGGTACGACAGGTGGATCATGCCCAGAATCGGCAGGCCGATGCCGATGCCCAGGAGCAGCAGCACCGCCCCGCCGGCCGCCTTGCGCTCATCCCGGCTGAGGGCCGAAACCAGCAATCCGGCGGACAGCGAGAACACCAGCGTGTTCAGCAGCACCAGCGTCGCCCGCCAGAACTCGGCCCCGCCCACGCCGCCCAACAGGAGCGGGATCGCCAGGATCGGCACGCTGGCCAGCAAGCCATAAATGGCCGAGAGCGAGGTCGCCGCCAATTTCCCCAGCGCGACGTCGAAGCCTCTGAGGTCGGTCAGGAACAGCAGCCCCAAGGTCCCGTCGCGTTTTTCGACGCTGACGCAGTCGGCGGTAATGCGCGCGCCGATGGATAAACAATAAATGAAG
>JAGWYX010000577.1 GCA_018969165.1 Verrucomicrobiota bacterium | reverse complement strand
GAATTTCAGGCTGGCAATGCCTTTCTCGTTACCGGGCAGGCGGTGGGCGACGGTGAACAGAGCCAAAAAAGAAAGGCTTCAAACTCATGCAGCGTGAAGAAGGGCCAGAGGCGCGGCGAATCGAAGTGTTTTTGCACGGCACTGGCGACGGCACATGCACGGTCTGCGGCCTTGGCGAGTTTGCGAGCGTCGGCGACTCCGGGAAAATGCGAGTCAAGTTTGTACCAATCAATCATCGTGGAGAAGCGATCCGACCTGCCGGCGTGATGTTTGAGGAGGCGGCTGACATTGTAACGAAAGCGATCCCACGACAACGCGCCGCCGACTGCGGCCGGGTTTCGATTCGTGGGCAGCATGAACGGATTGACGGAGATGCAGTAACGGGAGAGGTGCGGCTTCAACGTTTCGCGGGCGAAGACAAGCTCGGTTGGGCCCTCGACTATCAGGTGCAACTTCACCCATTCCGTCACGGCCGCCCTCCAAAGAGGTTGGTTTCCCACATTTGGCTCAAGGTGTATTCCTTCAACCAGTCGGAGAGTTTTTCCGAGTCGAGGCGTTCAAAAGAAGTCGCGCCACCCTCAAGGTTCGCCACGATGACCTCGTTGGGCTCGACCTCGTCCACGAGAGCGGCGGATTGGGTGGCCACCAGCACTTGCGTTCGCGCGGAAGCCTCAGCCAGCAAGGAGGCCAGCAGTTTGATGGCGTACGGGTGCAATCCGAGTTCGGGTTCGTCAATGACGATCATCCCGGGCAACATTTCCATCGGAAGCAGAAGCAGCGTCGCCAGCGCCGTGAAGCGGAGCGTGCCATCGGAAAGTTGATGCGGCCCAAACTCGTAATCCGCCCCTTTGGCGCGCCAGTTCAGCATGACCAACTCCGGCGAAGGCGTTGGCGCTTCAAGCACGAAGTCCGCGAAGAACGGCGCGATCAAGCGGACGGTTTCGAGAATGCGCTGGTAATGTTCCGGGTGCGCGTCCCGGAGGAACCGCAGCACCGACGCAAGATTCTCACCGTTTTGATACAGGACGCGGTGGTCGGCAGCTCTCGAGTGGCCGCGAATGCGAGCCAAGAGGGAGGTGTCGTGGAAATGAAAACTGCGCAAACCCGAGATGAGCGAAGCAAACCACTTCAGCCACTCATTGTCTTGAAAGCCTGGCTGAGCGACGGCGCTCTCGTTCGCTCCGCGAGCGATCAATTCAGAACAGCTCGAGGTCTTCGGTGGCTTTGGAACGGTGCGGAATGTTTCGGACGCAAAAATCAGATTGTCCGGCGCGGCGAACAGAAGCTTAAATGCGTAAAAGGCCGATTCTTCATCATTGTCAAACTCAAGGGTTCCCGTGAGCTCGCCGGTCTGTTTAGGGCCAAGGTGGAGAAGGGAATGCGCTGCTCCAGTGCGTCCAACAAAGATTTGCAGTTCGCCTTTCATGGCCGCGTTTAGAAACGCGAACAACGAAACCAAGTTCGACTTGCCCGTGCCGTTCGCGCCGATCAGGACGTTTAGCCGGCCGAGTTCCAAGTCGCGGCAATCGCGCAGGGACTTGTACCCTGCCAGTGAAATCTTCTTCAATGTAGCCATGTTGGAATCCTGCTCGAAATCGCTTTTGACGCTGCGCGGGGAATGGCGAATTGCTTTTCGCTCGCACTCATCCTGGCCGCATGCTGCCAGACGGTGAGGAGGGTGTCAACCGCGACGTTTTGCCGCGTTTTGCCGCGAATCGCGCCAAAAGTTTTGTTACCCGGGAGTGGGGATGAAGGGGGCAAAAATGATACGTTGCGCCAAAACCAACTGTTACCGTGGCGGGAAGCACTGCGGTGTCGTTCACAGACTCCGTCGGGCCGGCGAAGGCGAGATACCATCGTTTGCAAGTGGGGCCGTAGCGGGAGCGCTGAGCGTGGGTCCAGATCACGAGCGCGCGAGAACAACCAAAGGATTCACCGCGCGAAGATCTGGCGGATGATGTCCTCGATCGGCACCTCCTCGATGTCGATGTCGCTGACCGGCAGCTCGTCCAGGAGGGCCTTGCACACCGGGATCACGCGTTCGCGTTTGACCTTGAGCTGCAGGCTGGCGGGGGTCCGCTGGACCACCTCGCCGTAGCGGGCGAGATCGGCCGCCGAATGGCCCACCTCACCGGCATAACGGATGGTGACCAGTTTGAAGTCGGCGAACCGGTCGAGCACCTCGCTGAGCCGGCCGTCGAAAAAGAGGGTGCCGTGGTCGATGATCAGCACGCGCTGGCAAAGCTCCTGGATGTCGAGCATGTAATGGCTGGTCAACAGGATCGTGGTCCGATGCGTCGCGTTGTGGTGGCGCAGGAATTCGCGCACGGTTTTTTGGGAGATCACGTCCAGGCCGATGGTGGGCTCGTCCAGGAACAGCACCTTGGGCTGGTGGAGCAGGGCGGCGATCAGCTCCAGCTTCATCCGTTCGCCCAGCGACAACTCGCGCACCATGACGTTGAGCTTGTCCCGCACCTGGAGCAGGCCGGTCAGTTCCTCCACCGTCCGCTGGAAGACCGGGGCGGGGAGGCCGTAAATCCGGGCGTTGAGTTCGAGCGACTCGCGGGCGGGTAAGTCCCACCAGAGCTGGTTCTTCTGTCCCAACAGCAGCGCAAACTGCCGCCGGTAACCGTCCTGGCGTTCCCAGGGCACGTAGCCCAGCACCCGCGCCGTCCCATGCGTGGGATAAATCAACCCCGCCAGCATCTTGAGCGTGGTCGTCTTGCCGGCGCCGTTGGGCCCCAGGACGCCGACCAGTTCGCCTTCCTGGACGGTAAAACTGACGTCGTGCGCGGCTTGGGTCAGTTCGTACTGCCGATGAAAGAGACCTTTGAGCGCGCCACCAAAGCCCGGCTGCTTCTTGTAAGTGCGGAAGACCTTGGTCAGGCCCTGGACTTCGATGACAGCCATGCCACTTTCCGGTCGCGGCCCCGACGGTCGGCGCGCCGCGGCGGGTCCGACTGCGGGCGCGAGTCGCTTCAGCGCGCCAATTGCTTCTCCAGGTGGGTCACCACATGGCGGACGTTGGCATCGACCTCCATGCGGTCTTTGACCAACCGACAGGCGTGCAAGACCGTCCCGTGATCGCGACCGCCAAACGCCTCGCCGATCGCGCTGAGGGAACTCTCGGTCATTTCGCGCGCCAGGAACATCGCGATCTGGCGCGGGAAGGCGATGTTCTCCGGCCGCCGCCGGCTGGTCATGTCCGCCAGCCGAATGTCGAAATGCTCGGCCACCTTCTTTTGGATGGTGTCGATGCTGATGGTCAGCCGCCCTTCCTCGTGGAGGACCTCGTGCAGCAACTCTTCCACCAGCTCGAGCGTCAGCTTCCGGCCCGTCAATGAGGCGTAGGACGCCACGCGGATCAGCGCCCCCTCCAGCCGCCGGATATTCGTGCGGATACGCTGCGCCAGGAAGTGGATGATTTCGTCCGGCAACTCCACCCCCATCATCTTCTCCTTCTTGCGCAGGATGGCCATGCGGGTCTCGACGTCCGGCGGCTGCAGGTCGGTCACCAGCCCCCACTCGAAGCGCGAAACCAGCCGGTGCTCCAGGTTCTGAATCTCGCTGGCCGGCCGGTCGCACGTCAGCACGATCTGCT
>JAGWYX010000576.1 GCA_018969165.1 Verrucomicrobiota bacterium | reverse complement strand
TTGGCCCGGCATTTGGGCCAGCAACAACCGTTCTTCGGCCTGCAGCCGCCGGGGCTCGACGGGCACGGCCAACCCCTGGACCGGGTCGAAGACCTCGCCCGGTGTTTCGCCGGGCAAATCCGCGCCTTCCATCCTGATGGCGCCTGCATCATTGCCGGGTATTGCGCCGGAGGAACGATCGCCTTCGAGTTGGCGCGACAACTCGCGTCCAGCGGCACGTCGGTCCACCTCCTGGCCTTGTTCGGCAGTCCGTTCTCGACCTGGTACCATCGACTGCCTCAGCTCCGCTACCGGGTTGGACAACAGGTCGAACGCATCGTCCGCCACACGCGGGCCTTGGCCTGCCTCTCCACGGCGGAGTGCCGCGCCTACATCGCCGAGCGCCTGCGCGAACGCAACGCCCAACGCGCCGCCGATCGTCCAAAGGCCGCTGACCCGGTCCTGGCCCAGCGTGCCAAAGTCGAACGCGCCACCTTCGCCGCCTTGCGTCGCTATCGGCCCACCCATTTTATCGGGCGCCTGGGACTGTTCCTCCCGAGTCGGCACTGGCCACTGGCTTCCGATGCGGCGGCACGCTGGCGCTCGGTCGCCCCGCGTACTGAGGAATACCATGGCCCCGAGGGCTGCGACGGTTCCGTCATGTTACGAGAGCCTTACGCGCCCCTGTTTGCCGGGTTGCTCGAACAATGCCTGAGACGAAGCGAAAACCGGGCGGACTCCGCCGCCGCTGGGCACCCGTTGGCCGCTCGGGCCCTCAACGACCAACGCTTGTGACATGATGAAAGTCGCCATTGTCGGACTGGGTTACGTGGGACTGCCGTTGGCCCTGCAGTTCTCGCGCTCGGGGAACACGGTGCTCGGATTGGACATCGACGCCGCCAAGGTGTCCGCCATCAACGCCGGTCACTCCTACATCAAACACATCGAAGCGGTCGAGGTCCAGCAGGCGGTCCGCCAGTCCCGGCTGCGGGTCTCGACCGACTTCAGTGAAATCAAGCCTGTCGAGGCCGTCATCATTTGCGTGCCCACCCCGCTGAACAAAAACCGGGAACCGGACCTGTCCTTTGTCCTGCAGACCGGCGTGCAGTTGGCGCCGCACCTGCAAAGGGGCCATCTCGTCGTGCTCGAATCCACCACCTACCCCGGCACCACCGAAGACGAGCTGCGCGCGGTTCTCGAGCGCGGCTCGGGTCTGCAAGCCGGCACCGATTTTCACCTGGCGTTCTCACCCGAACGCGAAGATCCCGGCAATCCCGCCAGCCAAGTCCAGCGCATCCCCAAGGTCGTCGGCGGCTACACCCCGACGTGCCTGGCGCGCGCCACGACGCTGTATCAGTCTGCAATCGACCGGGTCATCCCGGTCTCCTCGTGCCGGGTGGCCGAGGCCACTAAGTTGCTCGAGAACATTTTCCGATGCGTGAATATCGCCCTGGTCAACGAGTTGAAAATGGTCTATTCCGCCATGGGCATCGACGTCTGGGAAGTGATTCAGGCGGCCAGGACCAAGCCGTTCGGCTTTATGCCCTTTTATCCCGGGCCCGGCCTCGGCGGCCATTGCATTCCGATTGATCCGTTTTACCTGACCTGGAAGGCGCGCGAGTTCCGGCAGCCGACCAGGTTCATCGAGTTGGCCGGAGAAATCAACGAGGCGATGCCGGAGTACGTGGTCAATCGGGTGGCCGAGGCGCTCAACACGCAAAAGAAATCCCTTAACGGCGCCAATGTGCTGATCCTCGGCTTGGCCTATAAACCGGACGTGGACGACGACCGCGAGTCGCCCAGTTACACGTTGCTGGACTTGCTGCGGCAGCGTGGAGCAGAGGTCAGCTACTATGACCCGCACATCCCGGTCATCCGGCCCAGCCGCGAGCACTCCCACTGGGCAGGCCAGCAGTCCGTCGCCTGGAACGCAGATACCGTGGCCGCCTTTGACGTCGTGGTCGTCGCCACCGCCCACCGCGCCGTCTCCTACAAGGAGCTGGGCCAATGGGCGCGATGCATCGTGGACACCCGCAACGTCATGTCCGATGCGGGTCCGATAACCGCGAAGGTCTGCAAAGCCTGACTTGAGAAGAAGGGGTCAGTTCTTACTAATGACTACTGCCCACTGCCCTCGCAATCTCGTTGGCTCGCACGACGACTGGCACGCCCTGCCGGAGGCGACCTGCGGAAAAGTAGCCAATAATAAGAACTGACCCCTTCGCGCCTCTTAGAGGTTCGTCGGTGCGATAGTGAGAGTGCTCAACTGGCAGTTGCCTTCGCGGCCGCGCACGATGAGCTGGTGTGTCCCCACCGAAAGGGTGAACACCTTGGGCGTGTACTGGTCGTTGAACCCGCTCGAGCTGGAGGAACTGGTCGTTCCATTTCCTCGCCACGCGACCGTTTCGCCCTGCAGTCCACTGGTGAGCGGGACATCCCAAATCATCGTCGGATCGGTCGGCTGCGCGTCGATGTTCACGAAGAATGAATTGGCGGAGGTGTTCGGCGCGTTGACGAGCGCGGAAACCACGTAATCCCCGGCGGTGTCGATGGTGAAGGTGTAGATCGCCTGACCGCCGGCAGTGACACTCGTGTAACTCGGTTGGGCGATCGCGCCACCGCTCGTGATCGAGAACGGCGCGGTGATAAGGCCGGAGGTGGCCGCAAACGTCAGAGTCGAAGGCGGAGGTGGAGCCGCATTGCTCACAGTCACGGTGATGGGCGCGGAGGTCGCCTTGAGGCCAGCCCCGTCGGTGGCGATGGCCGTGATGGTATGCGTGCCATTGGCGGCAGTCATTGTGTCCACCGTCAGGCTGTAAGGCGCCACGGTGAGGGGACTACCGACACTGGCCCCATCCCACTGGAATTGCACGCTGGCAACGGTGCCGTCGTCGGAGGCGGTGGCCGAGAGCACAACCGCAGTCCCGGAGACCGTTGTCCCGTTGGCCGGGGCGATGATGGCCACGGTAGGCGGCGTCGTGTCGGCGGGCGGTGTTGGAGTGGATGAGCCGCCAACGGGAGCGATGGTGAGGGTGCCTAATTGGCAATTGCCTTCGCGGCCGCGCACGATGAGTTGGTGTGTCCCGGCGGTCAGGGAAAATACCTTGGGCGTGTATTGGTCGTCGAAACCGCTCGGGCTGGTGGAGTCCGCAGTCCCGCTGCCGCGCCAGTCAACCGTTTCGCTTACGAGCCCGGAGGTTACGGGCACATCCCACACCATCGCCGGGTCGGTTGGCTGCGCGTCGATGTTCACGAAGAACGAATTGGCGCTTGTGTTCGGGGCGTTGACCAGGGCCGAGACGACATAGTCGCCGGCCGCGCTGATCGTGAATGTGTAAACCGCCTGGCCACCAGCGGTGAGGCTCGTGTACGAAGGCTGCACGATCGTGCCACTGCTGGTGACGGTGAACGGCGCGGTAATGATGCCGGAGGTGGCGGCGAACGTCAGACCGGAGGTGGTCGTCGAGGTATTGTTGACCGTGATCGTCACTGGTGCCGAGGTGGTTTTCAGTCCCACCCCGTCGGTGGCAATCGCCGTCAAGGTGTGCGAGCCGTTGCTCACGCCCGTCGTGTCCCAATTGACCGCGTAGGGCGCCGCCGTTACCGCCGATCCCAGGTTGGCCCCGTCCAACGCA
>JAGWYX010000575.1 GCA_018969165.1 Verrucomicrobiota bacterium | reverse complement strand
GTCATCACCAAGGAAATGCAGCAGCAGTTGGATGATCTGCTGAACCTCTACGAGCAGGATCAAATCACCCCGGTCCAATACCAGCAGCAGCGCGCCAGAATCCTCTCCCCGCCTCCGCCTGCCACCAACGCCGTCGCTGGCGCGACCAACGCCCCGCCGCCCGCCGCCCATCCGACCGCGACCGCCGCCGCTAAAGCACCCCCGCCCGCCAAAGCCCCGCCCGCGCAGGTCAAAGCCAAGAAACCCAAGCACTGGAAGGTCACGGTCCAGTTCGGCGGTACCGACGAATTCGCGCAGAACGTGGCCCAGAACTATACTGCCAATTTGACGTACAATTACGTGCTCGGTCGCCTCAACGAGGTGGCCACTTACCTGGGAACCTATGGCACGGGCAACGGCATCACGACGGCCAACAGCATGAACGGCACCGAACAAGCCAACCTGGACATTGGGAAAGACCGGAAATTCTTCGTCAATCTCCAGGGTGACGCTGGCTACGACGAAATCGCCCGCATCGATCTCCATTACGGGGGCGGCCCTGGCCTGGGGTATCACGTCATCGGCGCCCCCAACACTCCGAACACCAAGTTCATTCTCGACGTGCTCGCCGGGACCAAATACTCCCAGTTCAACTACGCGGACGGCCGGCGGATTGGGGATATTTACATCAGCACCGAGCAGAAGATCACCTGGCACATCAGTCCCAAAACCAATTTCACCGAGGATTTCACGTTTCTGCCGCGCGAGGGCGGATTGCAGCACTACCACGTGAATTTCAACTCGGCCTTGAGCTACGCGCTCACCACTTACCTCTCCCTGAACCTCAACGTGGTCGAATTCTACGACACCGACCCCTCGGCCGGTGCCTCCCATAACGACCTCAAAATCCTCTCCACCATCGGCGTCACCTTCTGAGCCGGGCTATGCCAGCGCGCTCACCGTCAGCCGGCTGGCGTGCAGTTGCAGCACCTTCGCAAAGACATCCGCCACCGTCGGCAACACAAAATCGTGATGACCCAGACCGTTCCAGGCCGATTTCAACAGGATCGACGTGCAGCCGGCGTTGTGCGCCGCCTGGGCGTCCTGCCACTTGTCGCTCACCACAAACGAGCGCTCCAGGTCCAGATGCCACTTGAACGCCGCCTCGATCAACAGCCCGGGGCGGGGCGTGCGACACGGACAATGGTCGCTCTCGTCGTGCGGGCAGACCAGGATGTCGTCCGGCTCGAAGCGCCGGCGCAGCAACTCGTGCATCCGGTCCAACTCGTGGCGCGACTGATGCCCGCGGGACAGGCCGGGCTGATTGGTGGTTACGACCACGACCAGGCCCGCGGCCTTCAACTGGCGCAGCGGCTCCACCGCCTCGACCAGCAGGTGAAACTCCTCCATCGTTAACGGGCTGACCGGATGCTGCCGTTCCACCCGCGTTTGGTTCAATATACCGTCGCGCTCAATAAAAACTCCAGCTCTCATGCCTGCTACTGAGCATGAAGCTCGCCAGGATCACGAAATTGAAAATGGGCCTTTGTCCGACGCAAAAGGGTTAAAGACGCCTACAAGTAGTGCTTATTTTCGCCCTCCCCGCGCAATTTGTTCCACCTCGCCCGGTCGCAAATATGCGAGCCCGCCCCGTCCCATGGCCGCCAACGTGAGTCGGCTCCATTTCATGAGCGATCCGATAGCGCGGACTGACGTCCGCTGCTACCCGGTTCATGGAGGGCCTGCATCCGCGATCGCGCGTGCAACGGGACCATGAACCTGCACGCGATCGGACCGCGGCTTGTCCCAGGCCGCTGCGGGTTGAGGACAACCCGCGGTCCGGTTCCTGGGGGACCCTGAACGGAGGCGCCTCCTGCCGCTCTGCATGCCTCGCTCATCGATACCTTGAGCCCTTAAACACAGAAATTCGAACGGATCCAAAACCTGAGCAGGTCGCAAACGGCCCTCGGGCTCAAGAAATCTACAGCACCCGGTCCTGGCCCCACGGGTAACGGGCGCTACACGCGAATTCCCGCTCCGCCGCAGGGTCCGGCGGCGGCTGATGGACCGTGGCCGGGTCAAACGCCGCTCCGGCCAAACGCAGCAGCGGCTCCAACAGCGGATGCCCGTAGCTGAGGCCCGGGAAAACCAACTCACTGCGGTTTAGGTCAATGATTCGGGCGCCCGCCGCCGTGACCACCACCCGCCGAAACGGTTTGAGCCCCGCCCGATGCTTGCGCACAAACACCTCCAGTTCGACAGCCGTTCGCCCGGTGAAGATCCCGGTCATTCCACCAGGTCCTTCGCCGACCGGAACCGGCCCTCCAGCCGCTTGACGATCGGCAGCGCCCGCGCCACCGCGTTGTCGTCGGTCTGCCCGGGGAACGAGCGTAACGCGACCCGCACCGCCGCCACCGCGTCCCCGTTGCGATCGTGCAACGGCAGCGTCACGATCATCTGTTTGTGGTCGCGACCGCAGTAAATGACGTCCCGGCTCACCACGTCTCGCTCGACTTTGTCGCCCGCTTTGCCGACGTCGGTCTGGTCGCTGCTGGCGATGATGCGCAACTCCGGCGAGGTCGAGTTGGTGGCGTAAATCCGCAGGCCCAGCAGCCGCGGGTAGCGGCGGAGCACCTCGCTCACCAGCACCTGGGCCGGCACCACCAGCGGCACGTAGCGCACCTGCGTGTCGCCAAAATAACTCACCGAATCGGACTTGGTCCAAAATGCGAATTGCCCGCTCGCGAATGTGCTGTCGGTGATGGGCGGGATCAGTTCCTTGCCGTCCAGCAGAAACCGGAATTGGTTCGCCTCGGCCGTGACCGTCAGGTCATGCCAGGCGCCACTGGCGATTTCCACGCTCGGGCCGATGATCTGGCCGCGTTGGCCGTCCACCACCCGGTAGAACCGGAAGGTGTTCCCCAGCGAACTGGCGCGGACCACGTAGTAGTTCTTCTCGTCCTTCAGCCGGAACGCGATCCCGGCCATCTCCTCGGCCTTGCCCGAGACGGTCTTGAAGCGGGTAGTCAGGGTGAAGTCACCAAAGACCTGGTTGGTGTAAATCAACAAGGGAAAATGCTCGTCCGTCGGATCCCGCGCCAACTGCCCCAGCACGGCGCGCTTGGTCAGTATCCGCGCATTGGGCGTCAGCGGCCGCAGGGTGGGCGGCACCTCGTCCATCACCACCCTCCACTCTCCCGGCTGGCCTTGGCCCGTGACCGCGCTGCGAAACCCCGGGGGAATCTCACCCTCGGGCTCCTGGCTGAAGTCAAACCGCAACTCCGCCGCGGGGAGCGTCGCGGCGGTCAGGCAAAACCCGGTGAGAACGAGCCAGCGTAACATCGCCCCTCACCATAACAAAACTCGCGCCGGCGACAAGCCCCCGTGCGCCGCCTCCGCCGCGGGCCTGGCGCCTGCCTGCACGACCTGGCGGCCACCACCGCTTTTGCCATTGCCCTGGCTGGCTTCCGAACGTTACCTTTCGCAGCGTCGTCGCACGGAGTCCACCTCCGCGGGCCGACGCGAGCATGCCGCTCAAGATCAATCCCACGCTCACCGCGAAACGACTCGCCCCCAAACTGAGCCGCCTCTTCGACTTGTCGGCGGACAAGATTCTCCACCTCGAACAATCGTGGAATCCCGCGGCCGGC
>JAGWYX010000574.1 GCA_018969165.1 Verrucomicrobiota bacterium | reverse complement strand
CAACGGGACCATGAACCGCGCGCGATTGGACCGCGGCTTGTCCCAAGCCGCAGCGCGTGCCGGGCCGCTGCGGGTTGAGGACAACCCGCGGTCCGGTTCATGGGAAGCCACCTTTCGCCTCCGCGCATGCCTCGGGACCATGAACGCTCCGCGCCCCGTGGCAGCCGACGTGAGTCGGCTCCAATTCGCTGGCGATCAGAGGGAGCGGAGTGACGTCCGCCGCTACCCGGTTCAGGGAGAGGCCCCTTTCGCGGTCGCACGTGAACCGGGGCCGCGAATCCGCCAGGGAGGCGCTGCCGCGCCGTCGCTCGCCCGTAGCCGCAGGCTTCAGCCTGCGTCCCCTCCACCACCCGGTTGAGCCGCAGCTCGGTCCTGCCGAGGAACGGTTCAGGGAAGGGTGGAACCAGTCCGCGCCGCGCCGGGCTACGCCTTGGCGCGGACGGCTTTGATGATCGCGTCCGGCTCGGGGAACTGGCCGGTCTTGAGCTTGGAATGGAGCACCTGCCCATTGAGGGTCACCTCAAAGGCACCGCCGCTCGAAGGCACCAGTTTGAGCGAGCGAATCTGCTGCTTGAGTTTTAAGAGTTTCTCCGTCAGACCGACGGCATGTGGCTCGTAGTTTCAAGCGGTGCAGTATTCAATCGACACATCAACACTCATAACGTCTTACTAATTCTCACCTAACCTAAAAAAGACCTGGCCCGCCGTCAAGCGCGCCCGTGCCGCGGCTGCGCCGTCGAAACCGCCAGCGCGCGGCGGGCCCGCAGCGCTTCCGCCAGCGCCAGGAGCGGGCCGGTCAGGCACGTGGTCACCAGGGCCATGACCACCAGCATCGCAAAAATCTGCGGCGAGAGAATCCCGAGATCATATCCGATATTCAGCGCGATCAGTTCCACCAGCCCCCGGGTGTTCATCATTGCCCCCAGCGCAAAGGCGTCAATCCAACCCACCCCGCTCAGCCGCGCAGTAACGGTGGTGGCGCCGAGCTTGCCGAGGGTCGCGACCAAGATGAGTTCCGCGCAAACCAGGAGGCTGCCCGGGTCGGTCAGCAGCCCGATCTGCGTGCGCAAACCGATGAACGCGAAAAACAGCGGCAACAGGAACACGGAGCTGAAGTGCTCCAGCCGCACCTTCAGGTAATCCCGGAACTCGCCGTGGGCCGGCATGACGACGCCGGCCAGAAACGCGCCGAACAAGGCGTGGATGCCCATCAGGTCGGTTGCCAGCGCCGAGGCCAGCAGGAACACCAGCACCGCGCCCATGGCGCCAGGGCTCGGGGTGGAAACCGCGTCACACACGCCGGCGATCCAGCGCGGCAAACGCGGTTTGATCCAGCCCACCATGGTCACCACGAACAGCACGAGAAGTCCGAGGCTCAGGACCGCGGCGGCCAGACCGCTGGACTTGGCGATGGCCACCACGAATGCCAACAAGCACCAGGCGGTGATGTCGTTGGCCGCCGCGCAGGCCACCGCGAGCGCGCCCAGGCTGGTGCGCGTCAGGGCCCGCTCATCGAGGATGCGCGCCAGCACCGGGAACGCCGTGATGCTCATCGAGATTCCCAGGAACAGCGCGAATGCCAGGAACGTCGTCCGCGCCCCCGCCAGCCCAGGGAAGAGCGCCAGCGAGACCGCCACACCCAGGAAGAACGGACACAGGATGCTCACCTGGGAAACCACCACCGCGGCATGGGCGCGCTGCTTCAATTGCCCCAGGTCCAATTCCATGCCGACGACAAACAAGAACAGGCACACCCCAATCCGGCTCAGCAGCCGGAGCGTGACCAGCGACGGCGCCGGGAACAGAAAATGAAACGCCCCCGGCCAAATCCACCCCAGGAGCGACGGACCGAGGATGATCCCCGCGAGCATCTCACCGATCACGGCCGGTTGGCCGACGCGGCGGGCGAGCCGCCCGCAAACCCGCGTGGCGCTGACGACGAGGATCAACTGCATCAACAGTCGGCCGAGGGGGTCGTGCAGGTTCTCGCGCAGGTTCGCCCACAGCGATGGTGCGGGGCCGACCTCGACCGCCACCGGGGACGCATTGGTCAGTGTGAACCCATGCGTCGCGGCGGCCGGCAAGGGCTGCAGCTCGCGACCCAGGTTCAGGGCGACGTAGATCCCGAACGCGAACACGAACAGGACCACGGCCCCGCTGAGCAGACTTTTTCTCATGCGCGGGTGGAAGCGGACACGCAACTGGAGTCAACTCCACCCAAACGGGGTTGTCACGACCCAATGCGCCGCTCGGGAAGACCGTCGGCGTAGCTCGGGTTCTTCCAGCGCAACAAAGGGGAGGATGATCGCGGTCTGAACAGGGACAATGAAGCGGAGGGTGCACGCGTCTGGCGTGCTCTCGAACTGGGGAGCGCGCGCGTCTCGCTTAGAGAGTCCTTGGGGAAGAAAACGCAGGCGGCAAAAGGGACGCCAAAACTTGATCTGATGACAGCAAGTTCCGAGATTCAAGGACTCTAGCCCTTTTCTTCCGGGGAAACCACAATGCCGACGCGCTGGATATGTTCGCGCAACGAGGGCAGCCCAATGAGGTCAAACGGTTTCACATCATATTTGTAAGGCGTCGGCAACTCGTCTAACTCGGCGGCGATGGCTTCGGCCTGAAGCGCATCCACGTCGCCCCATAATGCGAGATCAACGTCGGAGTTGGCGGTGTTCGTCCCTTTGGCGCGCGAGCCGAACAATTTGACCGTCTTGACTTCGGGATGCCGGGCAAATACCCGACGCAGTTGCATCAGTTCCTCGGCTGTCAATGCGGGCGTTTTCACGCGGCGTGCTTTTCGAGGAACAACTCGTGAAGCTGCGCCATCGCCGGCAGGTAATGTTCGGCAATCGCCGTCACTGCCTGCTCAAAGACGGACGCGTCGTAGGTGTGGGAGAGCAGGTTGCGGTGATCGAGCATGTTGATCCAGACCCGGCCGTCGGTGATGATCTTGGCGGCAAAGGCCTCCTTGATCACCTGCCGGGGTGTCACCGGGATGATGACCACGCCACCGGCTTCCAGATAATCCTTGAGGGTTTTCCAGGCCAGTTCGTAGGAGTATTCAAACCGCTGAATGACGCCCTCCTTTTCCAGCAGGGAAAGCTGGCGCTGGCCTGCCAAGGCCTCGCGCAGCAGGACAAAGGCGCGATCAAAATTCTGGAAGCGTTGTTTCCAGCGGATATCTTCGCTCATGGCCCTAAGTCTAACACTTTCAATCCGGCTCGGATAGCGGTTTCCAGCCCCGCCGGCTCGGCTCACTTCGCTCCCCTTCCGCCGCTTGTCTCTCGCAACGCCAGCACCACGGCGTCATGCACGCCATTCGTGTAGTCATTTACGAGACGGATTGGCGGGGTTCGCCGGACCCGCCGTTGCTCGAAATCCTGGATGCGGAATAGCGCACCCTGCTGACGCGGGATGAGAACAGTGTTCTGAGGTCAGACCGAAGACCCACTCAATATGGTTTGTCAGGCTTGCCAGAAAAACGCCGCGACAGTGCTTTTGGTCATTCACGAAGCCTCCGAGCGTACCGATCTGCGGCTATGTCAGGAGTGTGCCAACGCGCGTATGTCAGAAGAGAGGCGGCGATGGACGCGCAAGGGAGGAATGCCTCGTCGGTTCGTTGCCACAGG
>JAGWYX010000004.1 GCA_018969165.1 Verrucomicrobiota bacterium | reverse complement strand
CCCGGCCACCAGCGAGACGGCGGCGCAGATCAGATAGGGCACCGCCGGTTTGAAATCAAACAGCGACGCCGAAAAGATCGGGCCAATAATCCGCGCCAGGCTCCCCGCACTCTGCGCCACGCCGATGGTTTCCCCCTGCTCGTGCGCCGACGTCAGCATCGAGATCAGGCCGAAGATCGGCGGACGCGCCACCGCCGAACCCGCCGAGAGCAGGGCCAGCCCCAGGAGCAGCATGCCCACGTGGAACAGGTAAGGCAACATCGCCAGACTCACGGCCGTCAGCACAAAACTGGCCAGGATGATCTTCGCCTCGCCCAAGACCTTGACCAGCCGTCCGATCACCCCCCCCTGCACGATCGCCCCGATGACGCCGCAATAGGCGAACAGGTACGAAATGAATCTCGCGTCCACGCCGCGGCTGGTGTCCAAACGGAAGTTCTCCTCGACCAGCAGGCCCAGCGTGGTTTCGAAGCAGGTGAAACAGAACGTCGCCAGGAAGAACAGCCCCACCAGCAAACCGATCTTCGGCTGCCCCAGGGTGTGCAACCATTGCGCCAGGCGCGGTCGCGCCGCCACGTGCTCGGACGTCGGCTTCCAGCTCTCCGGCAATATCGCCAGCGTCAGGAAAAAGTTCAGCGCGCACAGCCCCGCCGCCACCCAGCCCGGAGCCGCGATCCCAAAACTCTTGGCGCTGATCCCGCCCAGGGCCGGCCCGAAAATGAACCCCAACCCGAACGCCATCCCGATCAACCCCATCCGCGCCGAGCGCTTCTCCGGCGGGGTAATGTCCGCGATGTAGGCCTGCGCCACCGTGATGTTCGCCCCACAGATGCCGGCGAACACCCGGGACAGCACCAGCAGCGCCAGCGCGTGCCGCGGATCGGCCAGCCCGGACCCGAGCGCGAACAGGACGTAGGAACCCGACGCCCCCGCCGTGCTCACCAGCAGCACCGGCCGCCGCCCGATCCGGTCGGACAGCCGCCCCCAGACCGGCGCGAAAAAAAACTGCATCAACGAAAACGAAGCCATGATCACGCCGATCAGCCAGCCCGCCGCGTGAAAATCACGGCTGTAAATCGGCAGGAGCGGCAGCACGATCCCGAACCCGATCAGGTCAATGAACACGGTCAGGAACACCACGAGCACGGACGGTTTCTTCATAAGCATCAGACCACAACGAACCGGACCGCGGCCGGCGCGGGAAAAAGCGATCGTTCCCGAACGGGAAACCGGGTGCGCACGGACAACCGACCCAACCTCGAGTCGGCAGGAATCTACGGCCCGTCCAAAGTCTAGTGGAGGACCGCCGCCAGTCAAGCGGCTGTCCGCGCCCGACCGCGCGGCGGCGTCCTAATTTCGGAGCGCGGCTCTATGAGCCGCAGCACCGCCGCTTCAAAATCACGCTGCTGCGAGTCACAGACTCGCGCTCCAACCGCAAACCCGGACCTTGCCCCGCCGCGCCGCCCAGCAATTCTCATTTTGGAGCGCCGGTCGGCAATCCGCAGCGGCGGCGGTGTTGACGGGGTGCGGAAACGGCTCCGATCCCGGCGGCAAGGCGAGCGTGCTGCGGCTCACCCAGCGCCTGAACTCCTCCTGCGCATACCGGCTTGGCGCCGAGCCTCACTCCAACCAATTCCACGTCACCTACGCGACATGAAATCGGTCAACATTTTCCCCTTGACGGCCGCGCGCGAGTGTATTAATGAATTAATACACAATGCAACTGCACCTGTCCCCGCGCGATGGCCTGCCGATCTACCGGCAGATCGTCAACCAGGTCAAATACCTGGTCGCCGCCGGACGCCTCGCCCCCGGCGAGGAACTCCCGCCCATCCGGGCCCTGGCCGAACAGTTGGTCATCAACCCGAACACCGTTGCCCGCGCCTACCTCGAACTCGAGCAGGCCGGCCTGGTCACCAAGCGCCACGGCTCGGGCACCTACGTCTCGGACGCCGGCTCGCCGCTCAAACGCGCCGAGCGCCTCAAGCTGCTGACCCAGCGCGTCGATGCCCTCCTGGCCGAAGCCCACCACCTGGACACCGGCCTGGACGAATTGATCACCCTCATCCGCCATCGTTCCAAAAACCTGCCACCCGAGGAGGCCAAATGACGCCGTCCCCCGATCGCTCCCTTCGACCTGTGATCTCAATCGCTGGCCTGTCGCGACGCTTCGGCCCCCGGCTCGCCCTGGATAACGTGTCGCTCGACGTGACCAGCGGCCAGGTCCTCGGGCTGGTCGGCGCCAACGGCGCCGGCAAGACCACGCTCATCAAACACGTGCTCGGCCTGCTCAAACCGCAGACCGGCTCGGTCCGCGTCTTCGGTCGCGACCCGGTCGCCGACCCGCCCGGCGTGCTCGGACGCATCGGGTTCCTGTCCGAGGACCGGGATTTGCCGATGTGGATGCGGGTGGCGGAGCTGCTGCGTTATTCGCGCGCGTTTTACCCGAGATGGGACGCCGACTACGCCGAGGGCCTGCGCCGGCAGTTTCAACTCGACCCGGCGGCACGAATCAAACACCTCTCGCGCGGCGAGCTGGCCAAGGCCGGCCTGCTCGTGGCCCTGGCGCATCGGCCCGAGTTGCTGGTGCTGGACGAGCCCAGCTCGGGGCTCGACCCACTGGTCCGGCGCGAAATGCTCGAGGCCATCGTCCGCGCCGTCGCCGACGAGGGGCGCACGGTGTTTTTCTCGTCGCATCTGCTCGACGAAATCGAGCGCGTGTCGGACCGGATCGCCATGATGGACAGCGGCCGGATCGTCCTGGCCGGGCCACTGACGGAGATTCTCGAGTCGCACCACCGGTTGACCTTGCGGTTCGAGCGGCCGCCGGGCAGACCGCCGGCGATGGCCGGCGCGTTGCGGGTGAGCGGCGAGGGGCTCGAATGGACGGTCCTTTGCAACGGGGCGCGCGACGAGTTCGCCGCGGCAGCCAAGCGACTCGGGGCGGAGATTGTCGCCGAGGAAGCGGCGTCGCTGGATGAAATCTTTCTGGCCCGCGTCGGGCGCAGCGCGAGCGCGCTGGCAACCGGGGAGGAATTGAAATGAACCGAAGGCGCGACGCTTGGCACACCCGGAGCGCGGACAGCCTTGTCCGCGTGTTCGACTCTGGGCGCATCGTGCGGACAAGGCTGTCCGGGCTCCGGTTACAAATGCGTGGTCCATGTCGTTTGGAGTGGCTAGGCCCATGCGAAAGCGGCAGAGGACTGCCGCACTCCCGGACGCTGTCGCGCCGGCCTCGAGCCAATCCACTTGCTTCGCTAAACCTATGAACTCACCCGCGACGGCCTTGATTTGGGAAATCTGGCGAAAGAACCGGTCCGGCTTTGCCGCGCTGGTGCTGCTATTCGCGGTGTGCGCGGGGTTGACCGCCTTCACCGGCTATCTTACTGAGATCGGGCGCGTGGCCGAGGCGGAATCTCGACCGTTGGCGGAAGCGAATCTCATCATAAGATCCGGGGTCGGTCCCCTTCGCGATCAACCGGGCGGCTTCGTGGTTCAACTGAACCTCGGGGCCACGACCGTCTATCGAGGACCGCTGACGAATGCAGTGGTCTGGTCCGCTGTGCCCTCGCGCCCGAGGTGGATTCGAATCACGATGGGTGCAGAGACTCTCTTCGAGGGGAAAGTGGGCCCGAATCCCTGGCTGCATTGGGCCACGGTCGACCTGGCCACTGGCCGCGTCGATGGAGGAAGTTACCAGATCAAGATTCGGCGGTTGCAGCCGGCTGGGCATCAGTCCACAATCGCGGAAGGTGCGTCCAACTACGGCTTGACTTGGATCGCTCGAGATTGGTCGCAATGGGGTCTGCCCTGGAGTTCGGTGCTGTTCGCGTTCTCGGTGCTGGCCGTGTTCGCCATTTTTTCCGGCACGGAACCGAACGCGGCGCGCGGGTTCACGGGCATTCCGCCGCGGCGGTTTGCGTTGCCGGTGCGGACGAGCACGCTGGTCGCCTGCCCGATCCTGCTCGGCAGCGCGACGATGATGCTGCTGGTGCTTGCCTGGTCGCGGCTGGTGCTGCGGCCGTTGTTGCCGCCCGGAATCGCCATGCCGCAGTTCTACCTCACCCTGCTGTTGCTCGCCTCCCTTGTGGTCTTTCAGGCGCTGGTCTGGGGCTTGCCCTCCTTCCCGAAGACGCGCACGCTGCTGCTCATCCTGCTCGTCCTCGGCCTGATCCCGCTGGCGGCGCTGGCGTTCTCGATGCAGCACGCCGGCGGCGAATGGCCGAAGATCTGGTTTCCCTGGCAACGGCGCCTGGAAGGAATATTCGCGCTCGCCTGGCTCGGAGGAAGCGCCGCCGCCGGGTGGGGCGCGCAGCAGGAGCGTTGCGGTGGCTGGGCCGGGTGGCAGCGCGTCTCGATCATGGCCGACGCGCTTTGGAAAGCCAGCCCGCGGCCGCTCGAGTTCTTGTCCCCGCTCCACGCGCAGTTCTGGATCGAGTGGCGGCGCAATTGCCGGGTGCCGATGCTGGTGTGGGGGGTGCTGGCGTGGGTCGCGCCTGCGACCGCGTGGTTGCTGTGCCGCGCGTCCCTGCTGCCGTTCGAGTTTCGGGGCAACCTGGTGTTTTTCACCACGTTCAGCCTGCTGATTTTTCTGGGCATTGTTGGGCTCAACCTCGCGCGTGATGGCAGTTCAAAACGGCTCGCCCTGTCGTCCTTCACGGCGACCCGGCCGTTGACGTCCGGTTCGCTGCTCACCGCCAAGTTGACGGCGGGGATCGCGACCTGGCTGCTGGCCCTCACGCTGAGCTGCTTCAGCGTCCTGGTCGTGGCGGCCGTGGCCGGCACGCTCGACCAGCTTCCGTGGCCGCTCCACAACGAGTCCGATTCAGCCGGCGCCGGGATTCTGCTGATCGCCGCGATTTCGTTCCACCTTTTCGTCGGCATCTTGCCGCTTTGTTTGACCGGTCGGATTGCGGGCTTTCCGTGGTCGCTGTTGCCGCTGCTGGTGCTGTATGGCGGGCTGTTCAATCTGTTCCAATGGGTGGACCAGCATCACGCCTATCATTTGCTGTTTGTCGTGTTGGTGATGGCGGTTCTCATAAAAGTCGCGGTGGCTTACTGGGGATTTCGCCGGGCGCTCCTGCTCCGGCTGATCTCGCCGCTGTTTGTGACGGGTTACGCGGCGCTTTGGCTGTTCGTTACCGCCGCGGTGTTGGCCGTGGTACTGCCGATTATGCTACGCGCGGCTTGGGCCGAGGACATGCTGTTTTTTCTGCCAGCGGCGGTCCTGATGGTGCCCCTGGCGCGCATCGCGCTCTCGTCACTGGCGCTGGCGATGAATCGGCATCGGTGACGGCGCGAACCGTGTCGCGCGATCTTCTTTCCCGCGCCCGGACCGCGGCTTGTCCCAAGCTGCAGCGGAATCTGGCCCGCTACCGAGAATTCACGGTCACCACCGGCTGGCCCGCTGCGAGTTGAGACAAGTCGCGGTCCGTGGACAACTCGCCTGTTCGAGCACCGGTTTGCGGGTCGCCGTCCGGCCTTCAAATCTCGTCGCCCGCCGGGAGCGCCGCACCCACCTTCCGGTGACGCAATCCCAGCCCCACCATCCCCCAGAGCCCGGCGAAGCCGGCGGCGACCCAGCCGATGCGCGCCGGCCAACTCGCCGTTTCCTGGTTCGAGGCGACGAATCGGATTCGCATCGGGACGCCGGCTTCGGTTTGCAGGACTTGCGAGAACGACTGGCGCAGACCGCGCGTCGGCAGGTTCAGCCGCAACGGCCGGAGGGTGGCGGCGGCCACTTCCTGGGCTTGCTGGAGTTTGTCCCACTGCCGTTCGGCCACTTGCTCGTCATACCGGCCGGCCTGTGTCTGCGCCGGTTGATCGAATCGTTGGCCGAAGTAAGCGGCATTGTTCATCACCACGCTTTGTTGCGCGGTGAGCAGATTGCCGACCTGGGCGGTGCGCAGGTCTTTTTCGACTTCTCGAAGCTTGGTTTCTTCACCCGCCGCGAAGCGCTCGAGCTGGCGCGCCTGGTTGTAGGCCTTCGAGGCCTCCTCGAGCTTGCCCGCGGACAGCGTGCGCCGGACCGCCTCGAGCGAGCGGACCATCGCGCGGTCGCGCACGCCCTGGTTGCGATCCTCCGCGATCGAGTACTCGGTCCGGGTGAACCTGGTGTAAACGGGCGCCGCCGCCGGGTCGAGGCTCACGGTGCCGGCGAATCGGCTGTAGCGGTAGCCGGCGGGCAGGTAAAGTTCCCAGCGCGCGTTTTGCATCGGGACATCCAGGGCCGGCGACTCCAGGGCCACCGTGCCGCTCGCGCGCGGAAATTCTTCAGCGCTCACGTAGATCAAGCTGACCGGGATGGGGGCGTCCCCGGAGCGCTCGAGGGGCAGCAGCAGTTTGCCGGCGTGGACGCTCGGCCGCACGGCCTGGCCGGCAACGAAGGCGGACCAGGCCTGGGCGCCCCGCGGCAGGGCGATCTCGAGAAACTGTCGGCCACGGTTGCGGACCGACAGCGCCAACTCGGACATCATCTGGCCGTCATCGGCCACCACGGTCGTCAGGCGGACGTTGTCCGCCAGGGCCTGCAAGACTTCCGCCGGCGCGAACCGTTGGGCGTCGAGCGACAGTTTGTAACCCGGCCGCAGGTAATGGTAAGCCAGAACGGTGGTGGGGCCAGGGTTGCCGGCCCACCCGGGCAATTCCTGCGGATCGATCCGAATCAACTCGGCGCTGGCCCCTTTCGGCAGGACCTGGAGTTCGGGCTTGGCCTGCACCGCCAGCGCGCCGGTCTCGCGTTCCACGCCGGTTGCCTCCACACCGACCACGGCCATCGACGTGACCTGGCGTTCCGGCAAGGTCCAGGGCTGTTCCCACGTGACGGTCAACAGGCAGACGCCCACCACGCGGTTCTGCAATTCGACCCGCCACTGTTCGCCGTTCTGGTCGCGCCGCCGGATATTCGCGCCGGTGATTTCGACATTCCGGAACGCGGCGGGAATTCTGAGCCCGAACTCTTTCAGCGGCGCGTTCTGGATTTCGTACCGCACCAGCGCGCGGCCGCGCACCAGGGTGTCGCCGAGGGTCAACCAGTTTACCACTTCGGCGCGGATCCAGGGTTCGACGGCATCCGTGGCCACGGCCAGTCTCCAGGCTGGCCGCGAGGTGAGCGGGGCGTTGGCGATGAATTGGTAGGCCAACCCGGTGCCGCCGTCCGGCACGGTCGTCACTGGCACCTCCGTCAGACCGTCAGACGACAGCGGCCGGATCTGCACGCCGGCCTCGGCGGACACGACGACGAACCCGGTCAGTTTCGCCGCGTCCAGGGGTTGCACGCCGGCGATGGCGACCGACTTCGGCAAGGCCGGCTCGGATTTGACGAGTTGCACTTGCAGGGCGTAGGCGCCGAGGGTTCGTTGCTTGAAGGTCACTTCGAGCACGCGGCCGGCCGGCTCGGATTTGTCGGCCCACTGAACGATGTCCCGACCGGTCACCGCTTCGACCTGGAACCCCTCCGGCAGCGTCAGGCGCACCCCGAACACCCCGGCTCGCTTGATGACGTAATGGATCTGGGCGGTGAGCTCGAGTTGCTCGACGCCGATCCGGACCCGGTTGCCGACGGTCGCCTCGAGCTGCGGCTGCAGCGCTGCGACTCGCGCGCTCAGGGCGAAGTCGGGTTTCAAAAACCGATAAGCGGTGGCCAGGGCGTTGGTCTCCCCGGTCGCGGCCTGAAACTCCGCCGCGTCGATCTTTTGCAGGCCGCGGGTGGCGTCGATCGTCAGCCCCAACTCGTCGCTCGTGTTGAGGCCGATGAGGCCGGTCTCGCGCTGGAGGTCGAGCGGGTGCGGCGTCGCCAGCGCCCAGGCCAATGGCAGCTTGTCGAGGGTGTGTTCGGTTTCGAGCGTCAGCCGGTAATTCGCGGGCATGGCCTTGAGCAATTCGACGGTCAATACCGGCGCGGCGGGGTCGTCGGTCACGCGCCAGGTGCGAATCCCCTCGCCGCTGACGCGCAGCAGGCGCTCGCCGGCGGGCAGACGAACCCGAACCTCGCGCGCCTCGCCTTGGGTGACCTGGTAATCCAGTTGCGCGCGGGTCCGAACGACGCCACCGCCGAAGGTCACGAGGCTGGCGTTGTGGCAAAACACGGTCGCGGCGATCTCGATTGCCCGCTGGCCGCGCGGGGCCCACTGCAGCTCGACGCGGTCGCCGGCGCCGATGACGGCCTGGACCCGGGTTTGCTGGCGCAGATTGACGAGCTGGTACGCCACGGCGCTGGGAAATTCGACCGCGGCCTCGGGTTCGTCCAATATCAGAGTCAATCGGCTCGACAAGGCCGGTGGAATCCCGAACTCGAGCCGGCGCCGGGTCACGTCGCCCCCGAGTTTGGCCAGGAACCGCGCGGTCACCGTGGCGTCGCCTTTCCGCGGCAAGCGGGCGCAGACAAAATCGCCCTGGCGCACGAGCACCACGTCGCGTGGCGCGGCGGTGAAACTTTCGATTGCGACGTCGGCGCCGAACAGCGGGACCGTTTGGCCGGCGCGCGAGGCGGTCAATTGGACGACCGCGTCGAACTCGGCCACGCGCTGGCGCACGGTGCCGGTGTAGGCCGCCGAGGGGATGGAAATGAACTCCACGTCGCAACCGGTCACGGCCGATTGCGGCGGCGGCTCGGCGACGATGGAGTTGACGAAGAGCAGCAGGGCCAGCGCGGCGACGGCCGGACCGGCTCCCGGCACGGGTGGCGGGATCGAGGTTCGTGGCGTGCCAGCCGGGGTTGCGGCGGCCGGGCCGCCTCCGTGGGGGTGGACCAATCGCCACGCCAGGTACGCCACGAACACCAGGACCAGAAGCGGTGCGGCGACGACCAGTGCCATGCCCAGCCAGCGCATGACGATGAGCAGGCTGGCGACGCTGCCCAAAACCAGCGCGAGCGCCAGGGCCACCATGAAACTGCCGGGGATGGGACGCCGCAGTTGCCGCCACAACAGGAGCAGCCCGCCCAGGAACACGGCGATCTGCAGCGCGCCGCGGAGCGCCCGCCACGCGCCGGCCGCCACCGCCCTGGCCTCGACCCGCAGCACCTCGTCACCGACGTTCAGAACCTTCGTGAAAACAAAACGCTGACCCGCCCGCGGTATCTCGATGCGGATTGGCCGGATGCCCTGCGCCCGCGGCGTGCCCACCTGGGTCGTGCCGGCCGCCCGACTGACCGGGCCGGCAGCAACGCCGCCCCCCAGGCCGGCGCTCTCGAATCGCATCCGCACGACCTCCTCCGCTGCCTGCGGAGGCGCGGGCTGGGCGGAGGGCATGCCGCTATCATGGCGGTTGTTGACGGCGCTAATTTGAATCGATTTGGCCTTGGCCTTCCCCAGCGTCGGCAGCAACATGCCCGCCAATACAGCGAGCACGACCACCGCGGCGCCGAGCACGACCACGCCTTGCCAGCCGCGCCGGATCGCCGCCCCCGCCAGCGCGATCGCCAGCAACGCCCCCGCCATTCCGAGCCGCATGCCGTCGGTGGCGAATACTTCCCGGTAAATCCCCAGAAACTCCGCCCAGGCGTCACGCCACCCGTAGGTGGTTCCCGGCGCGACGGACAGATTGCCCCCGAACCGGGTGAGCTGATGGGTCAGGGGCACGTAAAGTTCCCACTCGGCGAAGGTGGTTTGTACATCGGTCCGCGGCGCCGCCAGCCGGAGATCGCGCGGCAGCCAGGCCGTCAGCGGTCCGATCCTTTGCGCGTAAACCAGGTCCACGGCGAAGGCCCGGTCGCGGTCCACCCCGCGCGGCAGCGGGACCAGCAGCGTGCCGTCCTGCTGTTCGGCTTTAACCGGCTGACCGTCCACTGACGCGGACCAGAATTCGGCGCCGGCGGGCAGCGTGAAGCGTTGGAATTGCTTGTCGTTGTTTTTCACCATGAACGAGGCCTCCGTC
Source organism: Verrucomicrobiota bacterium (assembly GCA_018969165.1). Classification (GTDB taxonomy): domain Bacteria; phylum Verrucomicrobiota; class Verrucomicrobiia; order Limisphaerales; family JAGWYX01; genus JAGWYX01. The sequence goes on along the minus strand of JAGWYX010000004.1, from coordinate 9,404 downwards.
AGCATCTGGCCGGCATCGGTCAAGACCGTCGTCAACTGGGTGCGATCGGACACGGCCTGGAGCACGGGCAATTCCTGGAAACGGGTGACCCCGACCTGGAGTTGGTAGGCATCCTGGGTGTCGTAACGGTAGGCCAGGAGCACCGAGCGGGCGAGCAAGGCCCGGTCCGTCGCCGCCAGGTCGGCGGCGTCGATGCGCCGGAGCGGCCCGCTGACCCGGGCCTCGCGCAATTGCAGGCTGGCCGCGCACGTGACGGCGATGCTGCCGGTCTCCCGCTCGGCATCGAGGGAGTGCAGGCCGCCCAGCGACAGGGTGGCCTGCTGCGGTTCGAACGGTTCATCATAACTGACCACCAGCGTGTAACCGCCCCAGGCCTTGTCCTGGAGCCCGAGGCGCCAGACGACCGTATTGGTATCCGCGCCAACGCCGGTCGAGGCCAGCAGTTCCCGACGCCGGAGGTCCGGGCCGGTGAACTCGACGTTGCGCCAGCGCGCCGGCAATCGAATCTGGAACTCCTGCACGCCCTGGTTGGCGATCCCGTAGCGGATCGTCGCGCTGCCCCCCACCAGCCCATCGCCGATCGTCACCAGGTTAAACACGTCGGCCACGATCCGCGGGGCCAGTCGCTCCGCGTCGAGCCGGAGCGACCAGTCGGCTTGATCGGCGGCGTAGGCCAGCAATTCATCGGTGCGCCCGGCGAGACTGGCGGCCGGGACTTCCCGCAAACCGGTCAACTCACCCGTCTTGAGGCGGATGCCGGGCGCCGAGGCCGCGCCGATGCGGGTGGTCTGGCGCGTCGCGCCCGCGACCTTGAGCGGCGTCAGCACGACCCGGTTCGGGAACGTCGTCTCCGGTCGCTCGAGCTGCACGGTCAGCGTGCGCTCGCCCAGCGCGCGACTCGAGAAATTTACCAACAACCGGCCGGCGCGCGTCGTCCAATCCTCGAGCCCGTCGCCGCGCACGTCGGTCACGGTGAACCCGCTGAGCGGCGAGAGTTCAATGGCGTAGAGTCCTGCCCGTTCGATGGTGAGGTTGAGGGTGTCCGATACGACCAAACGCGTCTCCTCGAGGCGCGCCGTGAGCCGGCTCGCCGCCGTCACCACCGGCTCGAGGCGGCGCACCTGCACCGCCAGCGTGATCGGCCGCGCATAGAAGCGGTAGGCGGCCAGGGCCCGCGCCGGCGCGTCCACCTGACGCAGGCTGGCCGCCGGTTCGGTCTCGACCGCGGTGTCTTCAGCCAGCACGGTCAGCGAGCCGCTCTCGCGATCGAGGCCTTGCGGTTGCGGCAAGGTCAACCGCGCCAACGCGGGGATTTGTTCGAGGGCTTGTTCCGAAGACAACTTCAAGTCGTAGCGTTTCTCGACCGCTCTGAGCAACTGGATGGACAAGACCTGGCGGTCGCCCTCGATCCGGCTCCGCCAATCGCGGATTTGCGCGCCCTCGACCCGGGTCAGCGCCTGGTTGGTCGGCAAGGTGACCGAGAGTTGCTCAATCTGGCCCTGGACGATCTCGTAATGAAGACCGGTGCTGAACTTGATCACCGTCGGAGTGATGGTCACGGTGGCCGCGGTCTCCGCCGTCACCAGGGCACGACGTGTCGTTTCGGCTGACTGGCTCTGCCAACGCAGCGCCACCCGGCGTTCAGTCCCCAGGACACCCCGGACCCGCCCTCGGTCGGCGGGCTCCGCCTCGGCCGGGGTGCCGCTGAGCAGTTGGACCTCGGCTTGCGGGTTGCTCGCCTGCGCGCTGATCGCGGCAATGCCGGCGGCGGGGCCCAGGAACGACACCGCGTTCCACGGTTCGGCGCGCGTGATCCTGGCGACCACTTCGAGTTGGAACCGAAACTGGCCCGGGCGCGAGGCGACCAGGCGGTAGGTGTTGCCGGCCCGGGCCAGGCGCAATCCGGGCGGCAGCTTGGCTGGCAGCACGGCCACGTCGCCTTCGAACAAGGCGATCGCCGCCTCCCGTTTCGTGCGCGACTCCGCGTCGATCGTCGCGACGAATCGCGCCTCCGTATCGGTCAGGCTCCCGGCGTAGCGAATCTCCCGCAGGAGCAGCTCGGCGCCGGCTGGGGCGGTCCGGGCAGCCGGCGGCAGCGGCTGGTCGGCCGCCGCCGTGACGGCGAGGAACAGTACAAGTCGAGTCAGGGTGCGCATGACCAATTAGACGTGGGGAGCCGACAAGTGCTCCCGTCGCTGGGGCCCGGGTGTAACGTAATTTGTTCTCACGCCGTCTATTAATCCCACCCATGCAGAAGAAATATGTCGCATTGCCTGGCTGAACCCGGCATAACCGTCACAACAATGACCATCCCATGAAACCAACCTCCATCACGCTGTACGGACCTTCCCCCCGCATCTTCACCACCCGGCGCGAGTTTCTGCGCTCCAGCCTCCTGGCCGCCGCCGCGACCGCGGCCTTCCCCTACGTCGGCACCGTGCTCGGCGCCAACGACAAGATCAACCTGGCCTGCGTCGGCGTCATGGGCAAGGGCGACAGCGATACCCGCGGCATGGCCCGAATTGGCGGGAACCTGGTCGGGCTGTGCGACGTGGACCAGGGGCATCTGGATCGCAAGGCGCAACAGTTCCCGCAGGCCAAGCTCTACCGGGATTACCGCAAGATGCTCGAGGAACTCGACCAGTCCATCGACGCCGTGACCGTCTCGACCCCGGACCACTGTCACGCGGTGGTGACCGCCACGGCGCTGCGGATGGGCAAGCACGTTTTCTGCCAGAAACCGCTGACCCAGACCGTTTACGAGGCGCGCCTGGTGCGGCAATTGGCCGCCGAGAAGAAGTTGGCGACCCAGATGGGCAACCAGGGCAGCGCCGGCAGCGGCCTGCGGCGCGCGGTCGAAGTCGTCCAGGCCGGGGTCATTGGCAGCGTCAGTGAACTCCATGTCTGGTCCAATCGCCCCATCTGGCCCCAGGGCCTCAACCGCCCCGAGGGCGAAGACCCGGTGCCCCCAGCGCTGGACTGGAACCAGTGGATCGGCCCGGCGCCCATGCGGCCGTACAAGGCGGGGGTCTATCACCCGTTCAAATGGCGGGGTTGGTGCAATTTCGGCACCGGCGCGCTCGGCGACATGGCCTGTCACACGGTCAACATGCCGTTCCGCGCGCTGAAGCTCGGCTACCCCAACGTCGTCGAGTGCGAGGAAGCCTCGCAAACGTTCCCCGAGACCTATCCCAAGACCTCCCGCATCCGGTTCGAGTTTCCCGAGCGCGAGGGCCTGGCGCCCCTCAAGTTCTGGTGGTATGACGGCAATCCGGGCGACAAGCAGGTCCACCCCTTGCGGCCCAACCCCGAACTCACCAAGGAGATCGTCGAAATGCAGGGCAAGCTCCCCGGCAGCGGCTGCCTGCTCGTGGGCGACAAAGGCAAACTCTTCTCGCCTGACGACTATGGTTCGCAGTTCTTTGTCCTGCTCAAGGGCGAGAATGAATTCACCTCGGGCAACAATCACGCGGCGGCCAAAGCCGTGCCCCAGACCATCCCCCGCTCACCGGGTCACAACGAGGAATGGTTCCGCATGATCCGCGACGGCACCCCGGCCTACTCGAACTTCGCCATCGCCGCTTATCTCACCGAGATCATTCTGCTCGGCTGCATCGCCCTGCGCGTCGGCGTCGGCAAACGGATGGATTGGGACGGCCCGAGCATGAAATCGCCCAACCTGCCGGAGGCGGAACAATTCGTCCGCCGTCACAACCGCGAAGGCTTCCCGGCATAGCGCTCGCCCCGGGTCGCCCGTGGAACCACCCCGCTCGTCCAGCGGAGGAACCATGCTCGCTTTGTAATCGGATCGTAACCGTCCAGACCTTGGGCTGTCACTGAGAGCGTCTAGTCTCCTCCAAGTCCGAGACGTGTTGGTGTCAGGCCGAGTTTTGGCGGCTATGCTGATTCTCCCGCCCGCCTCCTCGAGGACCCTCTGAGCAAGGCGCGCTGGAGAGTGACGTTGACAGACCGCCGGCCAAAACGGTAGGCTGGCGACATCGTCGATCTCCCGGTCTCCGGACACGGTTCGGAGACCGTTGGCAGTGTCCTAATCTAGGAGCGCGGCTCTATGAGCCGCAGCACAGCGGCTTCAAAATCAAGCCGCTGCGAGTCACAGACTCGCGCTCCAACCGCAAATTCGGACACTGCCCGGGATGCACCCCCATGCGCCGAACCCCACGAACGCAAATTCCCTTTGCCTTTACCGCCGTTTTCGCAAAACTCCGGCCCATGAGCAAAACCGCCCGACGCCCGCGCCCACTGGCGGCCTACCCGCGCCTGAATCCGCCGGCCGTCCGCCGCCAACTCTCCGCCGCCGATCTGATTGACCAGACGTTCCTGGCCTACAACGCCGGGCGCCTGCGCGAGGCCGCCCGCCTGTTCACCGGCAAAATGCTCCCCCGCGACGGCTTCATCGGCCTGAGCCTGACGGGCGCCCTGACCCCCGCCGGGCTGGGCAAATCCTGCCTGGTGCCCCTGATGCAGGCCGGGTTCATCGACTGGATCGTCTCGACCGGGGCCAACCTTTACCATGACCTGCACTACGGCCTGGACATGGAGCTGCGCGCCGGCTCGCCGTTCCTGGACGACGTGGCCCTGCGCCGGGCCGGCGTGATCCGCATCTACGACGTGCTCTTCGACTACAATGTGCTGCTGGATACCGACGCCTTCATCCGCCAGGTCATCCAAAGCCCCGAATTCCAGCGCCCGATGGGGACCGACGAATTCCACGACCGATTAGGCAAGTACGTCTGCGCCCGCGGTCGCCGGCTCGGGCTGCGCGACTCTTCCGTGCTGGCGACCGCCCACCATTGCGGCATCCCCGTCTTCACCAGCAGCCCCGGGGACAGCTCCATCGGCATGAACGTCGCCGCCATGGCCCTGCGCGACTCCCGGCTGCAGTTCGACGTCAACCGCGACGTCAACCAATCCGCCGCCATCGTGTATCTGGCCAAATCCACCGGGCACACCTCCTCGGTCTTCATCCTGGGCGGCGGGTCGCCGAAGAATTTCCTGCTCCAAACCGAACCCCAGATTCAGGAGGTGATGGGCATCGCCGAGAACGGCCACGATTACTTCCTCCAATGCACCGACGCCCGACCCGACACCGGCGGCCTCAGCGGGGCGACGCCGTCGGAGGCGGTCAGTTGGGGCAAGGTGGACCCCGACACCCTGCCGGATTGCGTCGTCGCCTACGTGGACTCGACGATCGCCCTGCCGCTGCTGACCGCCTACGCCCTGAGCCGCGCCAAGCCGCGCCGATTGAAACGGCTCTACGACCGGCGCGACGCCATCCTCGAGCGCGTCCGCGCCCGCTACCTCGCAGTCGGCACGGTCACCAAGGTCCGTTCCAGCCGCTCGCGCGCCAAGCTTCCTTGAGTTCCGATATTCAGGGTGGTCCGGTCAAGTCTTGGCGCCTGCGCCGTTTGCCTGGTCCGGCTCCACAAGGACTCGCTGAGCGCGGCGCGCGAAGCGCACCTCTCAGGAGGCGCCTTCAAAGCCGGACGCCCGACGGCGAGCGAAACTCCCGGACGACAATGACGCCAGAATGCTCCGAGGCCGCGCCTCGTGAGTAGGGAATCACCCCAACCCGCCGCAGTTGACGTCCCGCCGGCGCGCCTGTAGAGGAAGATCGAGTCAATTCATGATGAAAGGCAACTTATATGATTAATCGACATCGCTGGGGATGCGCGGCGCTCGGCAGCGCGCTGGCCGCCGGCCTGTGCCTGCTCGGCGGCGGCGCCCGAACCGCGGCCGAGGACGGTACCGGCCTCTACCTGTCGGGCGACCTGGGCCCCAACTTCATGCCGGATCCGACCGTCCGACCCGGCGGCGGCATTCTCTCGATGGACCCCGGGGTTCGATTCGACGGCGCCCTGGGCTACAATTTCAACAGTTGGCTCGGCGTGGAAGGCGAGTCGGGCTTCCTCTACAACTCGACCTCGCACGACCCGCGGCATGCGTGGCTGGGTCAGATGCCGATGCTGGCCAACCTGGTCGTGCGCTACGAGCGCAATTCCCCCTGGGTCCCCTATGCCGGCATCGGCGTCGGGGGCGTGGTGGGGTTCCTGAATAACGACCAAGGTTGCGACACCGACGGCGAGTTCGCCTGGCAATTCATGGTCGGCATTCGCTACCGGCTCCGGCAACACCTGGCCGTGGACCTCGCCTACAAATACCTCGGCACCTCCGATCAGTATTACAACATCGGCGGACCGATCGTTCTGAGCGACCTGAACAATCACATGTTCGCCCTTAGTTTGACCTGGTCCTTCTAACCCAGGCTGCTGCAGCCAGTTTTAAAATTGCGCGGGGTTCTGCGGCGAGGGATTTGGGCCGCGGCGGCGAGGGTGCTTCCGCACGGGCACCCGCATCCCCGCAGCGGGCTGTAAGGGCCGAGCCAACCAAGGCCCCGGCCAAAAGCACCGCCGCCCGAAGACACAAATGGTACCCGGAGCGGGCAGGCGCGCCCGCGGCTTGTCGTGCGGCAGCCCGCCGCCGCTTTTCCAACCAGGGCGCGGTCGCCCAGCGGCAGGGGACTGCCGCACTCCAGGACCTGGCGGCGGTTCGCGGCTCCGACCCGCTTGCCCAGGGCGGCCGCAAAATAATTTCCCCTTGGACAGTATTTGTCCAACCCCGTCAGGTAGCCTGGTTAAAAAATGAAAGGCTACCGATGAACCGAGTGCAAATGGAATTGGGCTTCGATCCCACCGCCGCCTTCACCCCGTCCCGCCGCCGCCGCCGGCTCACCCGCGCCCGCTGGTGGTTCGACCGCATGCGCGCGGTCGTGGATTGCGCGCGCGACTGGGCCCCCGCCGGGCCGCCCCGGGCCGAGCAGATCGACTTGGGCCTGCCCGGCCGGCGCTGGTGAGGCGCGAGGTTCGAGGCGCGCCTCGCTAGCCCTCCAGCCGCCCGTAGCGCCGCAACTCCGGCCAGATCAAGGCCACCGCGATCACCACCACGATGGTCCCGATCCCGCCCGATACCACCGAGAACACCGGCGTAAACCAGTGGGCCACCAGCCCGGACTCGAAGCCGCCCAGCTCGTTCGAGGTGCCGATGAACAGGCTGTTGACCGCGGAGACGCGCCCGCGTTTCTCGTCGGGCGTCAGCAGTTGCACCAGGGTGTGCCGCACCACGATGCTCACGTTGTCGGTCGCCCCGCACACAAACAGCATCGCAAACGAGACCCAGAAACTGGTCGAGTAACCGAACGCAACCGTCGCCACCCCAAATCCAATCACCGCCCAGAGGAGCGCGCGCCCGGCCTTTTCCAGCGGCGGCCGGTGGGCGAGCACCAGGGCCGAGATCAGTGAACCGGCCGGCAACGCCGCCTGGAGCAGGCCCAGGCCGCTCGGCCCGACACCCAGGATGTCCTTGGCATAGACCGGCAGCAGGGCGGTCGCGCCGCCCAACAACACCGCGAACAGGTCCAGGGTAATGGCGCCAAAGACAATCTTGGTGGCATAAACGAACCGGAACCCGGCGATCAGGTTGGCCAGGGTCATGGCCTCCGGCGCGACGGCGCGGTGCGGGGCGCGCACCAGCCAGATTAACACCAGGCACACCACCGTGGCGCCGGTGTTGATCACATAGACCGTGGCCGCGTGGTGGGTCAGGGCGATCAAGGCCCCGCCGCAGGCCGGGCCGGCAACCGAAGAGAGGTGGAACCCGCCGCTGTTCCAGGTCACGGCGCGGGAGAATTGCCGGCGCGGGACCAGTTGGGGCAGGAAAGCGGAGCTGGCCGGCCACAGGAACGTGCGCGCGATCCCGGCCAGGAACAGGCAGAAATAGGTCCAGCCCACGTGCAGCCCCAACAACGACACCACCGCCAGCCCCAGGCTCGCCAGCGCAATCGTCCCCACCATCAAGACAATGATCCGCTTGCGGTCCCGCGTGTCGGCCAGGTGGCCCGCCGGCAGGATCAGCACAATCATCGGGATCATCTGGACCAAGCCGACCAGTCCCAATGCCAGCGCCGAGTGCGTGCGTTCGTACAGCTCCCAGCCCACCGCCACCGTCAGCATCTGCTGGCCCAACGCGGCAATGAAACGCCCCACCAGGTAGAGCATGAAATTGCGGTTCCGCAGCACCGCATACCGGTCCTCGGCCGCCGTCAAGTCCAGCGGCGCGACCGCGTGCGGGGCGGGCTCCGGCTCACTCATGGCGTCCACAATGTATCATGGCGCGCCGACGTTAGCAGGATTCGCCCCCAGGTCGAGCCCCAGCCGCGAAAAACGGCGCGGCCGTTCGCTGCCACCGCCGGCGACCGGCCGCTGGAGCCTGGATCCGGAATCCCTCCGCAAATTCAGAATCTGCAATCTGAAATCTTAAATCTTAAATTCCCCCCCTCCATTCGCCTCCGCCACTTGGCCATCCTCCATCCTCGTCCTTTCCCCCCGCCCCCCTTCGTGTCCCTACAGTCCTTGAATCTTGAAACTTGCTGTCATCAAGTCGAGCTTTTGCCTCTCATTCGTGGTCGGTCGAGTCGGAGGCGCGCCGCGCGAGAAACTTGTCCGCGTAATCCAGAAAGGCCTGCCAGTCGATCCGGGTCATCGAATGTTTGCCGGGCCGGATGAAATAGCCCAGCCGGCTGGCCTGGAGCCGGCCGGTCTCGGGCATTTGCTTCGCGCCGACGCCCTCGACGCCCAGCAGGCGATAGACCGGGTCGGCCGCCTGCAACATCTCGAATTGCCCGACCGGGTTGGCCCAGGTGTCCTCGGTCGCGCAGGACAGCAGCACCGGCCGCGGCGCGCAGAGGGCAATCAGGCAGTGCTGATCGAACGGCAGCCGGTCCACCTGGTCGTTGAACTGTTTGAACTGGGCGTTGAACCAGTGCGGAAAATGGTCGTTGATCTGCCGAACCGATTCGCCCACGTGGCCGCGGCTGGGAGAAGTGCCGCCGCAGCCTGCCTGGAGCGGAATGGCCAACGCAAACCGCTCGTCGAAGGCCGCCGCCAGCATCGCCGCCTTGCCGTTGCGCGAATGCCCCACCACCGCGATCCGGCGCGGGTCAATATCGCCATCGGTCACCAGGTAATCCAGGGCGCGGGATAAACCCCAGGCCCAGGCGGCAACGGCGCCCCAATCATACGACGCCTTGGCGTCGTGCCGCGCGTACCAGGACCGGATCCCGTCGGTCGTCGCCGGGTCGTCGGGCTCGATGTCGCCGTTGTAGAAGGTGACCACGGCATAACCGCGGTCGATGGATTGTTCGAGGTTCCAGGTGTCGATCTGCGAGCCGCGCCCGGCCTCGGTCGCCCGATGGTTGACCACGCCCGGCCCGCCATACATCCAACCGCTGGGGAGCGGAATGTGCGGGTCGTTTACTTCGGCGTAATTGCCGCAAAAACTCAGCCCCAGAAACGCCGGCACCGCTCCGCGCCGGTGGTTGGGCACCACTT
>JAGWYX010000573.1 GCA_018969165.1 Verrucomicrobiota bacterium | reverse complement strand
ACTGGGTGTGCGTATCGGGCTGATCGGCTTGGGGGGGCTCCTCCTGCCCGCGAGCTTTGCCCAGACACCACCCTCCGTGCCGGTCACTCCCAACCGGAACACCGCCCGCATCGTCAGCGTCGAAGGCCAGGTCCAGCTCCTGCCCTTCGGCGCCAACCGCTGGACGACCGCCCACACCAACGAGATCGTTCGCGCCCATGATCGCCTGCGCACGGGTTGGAAGAGTCGCGCGGCCTTGCGCCTCTCCAACCAGAGCCTGCTGCGCGTCAATCAACTGAGCACGCTCGAAATTCAGCCCCCGCCCGTCGAGACCCAGCCGGCGGTGCTCGACTTGCGCAGCGGCGCGATGTTCCTCTTCAGCCGCGACCAGCCCGTCGAGGCCCAGTTCCAGACCCCGCAAGCCTCCGGGGCCATCCGCGGCACCGAGTTCAACGTCGAGGTCAATGATCGCAATCAAACCGTGGTCACCCTGCTGGAAGGGGCGGTGGCGCTCAACAACGCCCAGGGCACCGTCGCCCTGACCAGCGGCGAACAGGGCGTGGTCGAGCCGGGCAAGGCGCCGACCAAAAGCGCGGTGATCAATGCGATCAATGTCATCCAGTGGTGCCTGGATTATCCGGGCGTGTTGGACCCCGACGAGCTGTCCCTGAGTCGCGACCGCCGCCAGGCGCTGGCGCCGTCGCTGACCGCCTACCGCGCCGGCGACCTGCTGCAGGCGGCCGCCGCTTATCCGAACGACCGCGCTCCGACTGACGACGCCGAGCGGGTTTATCGCGCCGCCGTGTTTCTCGCCGTCGGGCAGGTGGACGAGACCGAAGCGACGTTGCGGTCGCTGACGCATCCTTCGCCTCTGGCCGACGCATTGCGCGAAGTCATCGCCGCGGTGAAATACCAGACCTGGAACCGCGCCGCGATCCCGGGCACGGCGACCGAGTGGTTGGCCGAGTCCTACTACGAACAATCCCGCGCGCAGCTCGCCGAGGCGCTCAAGGCGGCGCGGGCCGCCGTTCAGAAATCGCCCGAATTCGGTTTCGCTTGGGAGCGGGTGGCCGAGTTGGAATTTGGGTTTGGCCATACCGCCGCGGCGCTGAGCGCGCTGGAGAAGAGCCTGGCCCTGGCCCCGCGTAACGCCCAGGCATTGACCCTCAAGGGATTCATCCTCAGCGCGCGGAACCGGCCGACGGCGGCCCTGAGTTACTTCGACCAGGCCATCGCCGTCGATGGCGGCCTGGGCAATGCCTGGCTGGGCCGCGGCTTGTGCCGCATCCACCGCGGGGACACCAAAGGCGGCCTGCGCGATCTGCAGACCGCCGTGGCGCTCGAACCCAATCGCGCCTTGCTGCGAAGCTACCTCGGCAAGGCCTTCAGCCAGGCCCGGGATTTGCCGCGCGCCACCCGCGAGCTGCGGCGCGCCCGCGAGTTGGACCCGAACGATCCGACGGCCTGGCTTTACCTGGCCTTGCTGGACCAGGAGGAGAACCGCGTCAACGACGCCGTCAAGGCCCTCGAAAAGTCGCAGGAACAAAACGAGAACCGGCGACTGTTTCGCTCGAGGCTGTTGCTGGACCAGGACCGCGCGGTGCGCAGCGTCAACCTGGCCAGCATGTACCAGGACGCCGGCATGGACGACGTGAGCGTGCGCGAGGCCTCGCGCGCGGTGGACACCGATTACGCCAACTACTCGGCCCACCTGTTCCTGGCCAACAGCTACGAGGCCCTGCTGGACCCCAAGGAAATCAACCTCCGCTACGAGACGCCCTACTTCAGCGAGTTCCTCCTGGCCAACCTCCTGGCGCCCGTCGGGGCCGGCACCCTCTCGCAAAACATCTCCCAACAGGAATACTCCAGCCTGTTCGAAAGCGACGGCTTCCACCTCAGTTCGGATTCCGAATACTTCGGCAACGGCGGCTGGCACCAAACCGCCGGACAATCCGGTACCTTCGGCAACTCGAGCTATTCCATGGACCTGGACTTTCACTCCGACCCGGGTTTCCGTCCGAACAACGATTTTCTGGACACGATCTTCTACGCCAAGATCAAGCAGCAGCTCACCCCGCAGGATAGCGTGTTCGTGGAAAGCATCTACCGCGATTTCGCCTCCGGCGATGTCGCGCAGTATTACAACCAGGGCGCGGCCGATACCACCATGCGCGCCCATGAAATCCAGCAACCCATCCTCTTCGCCGGCTACCATCACGAGTGGGCCCCCGGCTCCCACACCTTGTTCCTGGCCGGCCGTTTGAACGACACGCTCGACATCCGCGATACCGCCGCCACCATCCCCTTCTTCACCCGCAACGCCGCCGGCACCGTTACCGGCGTGAGCACCCCCGCCTACGACTTGGCCTATAACCGCATCATCGACGCCTACTCGACCGACTTGCAGCAGATCGAACAGGTCCAAAACCACACCCTGGTCGCCGGGGCCCGCTACCAGACCGGCAACGCCGACACCCTCTCGCAGACCGCGCGCGGACCCGGGACGTGGACCGAATCGTTCGCGCCGGAGCTGGACCGCCTCAGCTTCTACGCTTACGACCATTGGCAAGTGGTCTCGATGGTCGAGTTGATCGGCGGCGTCAGTTACGACCGGCTCCAGTACCCGCGCGATGTCGATACCTCGCCCATCACCAACCAGACCGCCACCAAGGACCAGGTGTCGCCCAAGGCCGGGTTCATCCTGACCCCGTGGCAGAACGGCCACTTGCGCGGGGCCTACACCCGGTCGCTGGGCGGGGTGTTCTTCGATAACAGCGTGCGGCTGGAACCCGTGCAACTGGCCGGGTTCACCCAGGCCTTTCGGAGCCTGGCCCCCGAATCCAGTGTCGGCCTGGTGCCGGGCACCCGTTTCGAGTCGTGGAACCTGGCCTTCGATCAGACTCTGCCGACCGGGACCTACCTGGGGATCGAGGGCGACGTGGCTGACTCCTACGGCGATCGGTTGGCGGGGGCGTTCAACGGACCGGCCGGCTTGTTCGGCCCCGTCACGCCGACCGCCACCGAGCAGACCGTGGCTTACCGCGAGCGCGCCCTCATCGTGACGGTCAACCAATTGGTCGGCCACGAGTGGTCGCTGGGCGCGCGTTACCAACTGACCGATGCGGAGCTGAACACGGCCGCGCCGTCACTGCCCGCCAGCGCCGGCGGGTTGTCCGTTTTCGACCAGGCCACCTCGGCGACGTTGCAGCAGGCCGTGCTGTTCCTTGGTTACACCCATCCCTGCGGCGTCTTTACTCAGTTCGACTCGGTTTGGTCGGCGCAAAGCAACCGGCATTACAGCCCCAACATTCCCGGTGACGATTTCTGGCAATTCAACGTGTTTGTCGGCTACCGCTTCCCGCGGCGCCAGGCCGAGCTGCGGCTGGGCATGCTCAACCTGGCCAACCGCGACTACCAGTTGAACCCGCTGACGCTCTACGAGGAACTGCCGCGCAAACGCATGCTCACCGCGAGCTTGAAATTCAATTTCTAAGCACGCGCTTCCCGCCAACCCCGGGAACCCCAAATTCCTTGGACCCTAAGAGCCTGTTTAAAAAATGCGGAGCGCGGCTGGGTCGTCCTCGACCAGCCGCGGCACCCCCGGAGTTTCCGGCTCGTTTGACTCAGCCGCCGCGCTGCGGCTGGTCTTCGACCCAGCCGCGCTCCATT
>JAGWYX010000572.1 GCA_018969165.1 Verrucomicrobiota bacterium | reverse complement strand
CGAGGACAACATATTAACTCTTATTCACGAGTTATTCACAGACCGGTTTCAGGCCGTAAAATCAGCGCTTTGCTCCACTTCCGAGCCCTCCGCTCGGCGCCCCGCCGGCTCCCCACTCCTGCGAAATTTCCATCGCCCAATCGCCCCCGCGCCGCCCGCCGAATCCGGGGGGTCCCCTCACCGATCTGATCTGTTCCCGGCCGACCGCCCACTGGCTTGCCGCACGTTCGGGCGGGCCGCAGCGGCGGCCAAAAACGCATCAGCGCAGGGCCGATGCCGGGGCGCGCCACGGCCCACGCGCACGGGCGCGGTCCGTGTCGCGCGAAATACTAACAGGCGAGGTGCGCCTGTAAACAGGAAACTGATCCGTGAACCCACGGCGGGAGCGCGAAGGCCGCCGCGGCTCGACTCGGTGCTGGGGCCCGGCGCGCGCCGAATCGCAGGGCAATGCGATTGTCTAATTATCCAGTAAAGTGGCGCTTATACCTGTGCATCCCGGCTTGACATTCGGCGTCCAACGTGGCTTGTTAGACGCGGACTACGACATGAATTTCGGGCAACGTGCAGTCCGTTCTTTGAATGCCCAAGCGAATTTCGAGTCTGGAAATTGTACAAGCCGGGCTCGAATTATCCCATCGTAATCCCTCTGTTGTACTGAATCGAAAACTCCCCGGGTTCCTGGGTCATCCCCTGACTAAGGAACCCGGTTTTTTGTACCCGCGTCGCCGGGCGGGGGGGGACCCGCGGCGTTGCTTTCGGCGAGGCGGGCAGCGCGAAACGCGGTCGGCTGCTTTATCCTTGCGGTATTCGAGCCTGGCGGCTAAAGTGAAACTCAACTGACCGGGAAGGCGCATATGGACTTCCTAATTTATCTTTTCTGTTTGGGAGTCGGACTGGTCTTTACGCTGGCGAGCGCGATTCTCGGTCACCTGTTTGGTGGCGGACACGAGGGGCACGTGGACGGCAGCGGCGGTCACGCGGAGGCGGGGGTGGACGGCAGCGATATGCCGGGCGTTTCGGCCTTCAGCCCCACCATCATCGCATCGTTCGTCACGGCCTTCGGTGGATTGGGGGTGATTTTCTCGCAGATTCAGGCCACGCACAGCCCGTTGCTCAGCGCGCCGTTGGCGGTCCTGGGCGGTCTGCTGATCGCCGCCTGCCTGCTGTGGGGATTGCGGCAGGTTTTTCGCCACACCCAAAGCTCCAGCGAGGCGAGGGTGGTCAGCCTGGCCGGACAGCCGGCCACTGTCATCACGCCCATTCCCGCCCAAGGCGTCGGGGAGATCGCTTATGTGCAGGGGGGTGCCCGCTACACGGCGCCGGCGCGCGAGGAAAGCGGGAGCGCAGTCGCCAGCGGCAAATCGGTGCGCATCACCCGGGTGGTGGCCTCCCAGTTTTACGTTATGTCCGACGATGCTGTTGTCCCGAAACTCGAATCCCCGAGCCTATGAACGCCACGCCTCTGTTTGCCCAGCTCACCTCGGCCTTGTCCGGCGCCTGGATCATCCTGGCGGTGATTGTAGTGGCCATGGTGATCATCGTCGGCATCGCCGTGGTCCTCAGTCGCTACACCAAGGTCGGCCCCAACCAGGTGTTGATCGTCTCGGGCCGCAAGCACAAATTCGTCGATCCCGATGGCACGACGCGCACTCGGGGCTTCCGCATCGTCAAGGGGGGAGGCACCTTCGTTTACCCGGTGGTCGAGAAGGTGGACGTCCTGTCGTTGGAACTGCTGACGATCGACGTGCAGACCCCGGAGGTTTACACCAGCAAAGGGGTGCCGGTCAAAGTCGATGGGGTCGCCCAGATCAAGGTCAAGGGGGATGACGTATCGATTGCCACCGCTTCCGAGCAGTTCCTGGGCAAGAGCACGGACGAGGTCCGCAGCATTGCCACCCAGACCCTCGAAGGCCATCTGCGGGCGATCCTGGGCACGATGACCGTCGAGGACATTTACCAGAACCGCGACGCCTTCGCCTCGAAGGTCCAGGAGGTGGCCGCGGGCGACATGGCCAACATGGGGTTGGGCATCGTCAGCTTTACCATCCGTGATATCCGGGATAACCAGGGTTACCTGGAGGCCCTGGGCAAACCGCGCATCGCCCAGGTCAAGCGCGACGCGCAAATCGCCCAGGCCGAGGCCGATCGCGACGCGATGATCAAGTCGGCCCAGGCGCAGCAGGCCGGGCAGGAGGCCAAGTTCGCCGCCGACACCAAGATTGCCGAGGCGCAGCGTGATTATCAATCCAACGTGGCGCAGTACCAGGCCGCGGTGAACCAGAAGAAGGCCGAGGCGGACCTGGCCTACGATCTGCAGAAGTTCAAGACCGGCCAGCTCGTCAAGGCCGAGGAAGTGCAGGTCAGCATCGTCGAGAAACAGAAGCAGATCGAGTTGCAGCAGCAGGAGATTCTCCGCAAACAACGCGAACTCGAAGCCAACGTGCAGAAGCCGGCTGATGCCGAACGGTACAAGGTCGAGACGCTGGCCAACGCCACCAAGTTCCAGCTCGAGACCGAGGCCGCCGGTGCCGCGTCGGCGGCCAAGGCCAAGGGGTTCGCCAATGCCGATGTGGCCAAGGCCACCGGCATCGCCGAGGCCGAGGCCAACCGCGCGCGGGGGCTGGCCGAAGCCGCCATCATCGAGGCGCAGGGCAAGGCGACGGCCGAGGCGATGCGCGTGAAGGCCGAGTCGTTCAAACAATACAACGAGGCGGCGGTGATCGAGATGATCGTGCGAGTGCTCCCCGAGGTGGCCGGCAAGGTCAGCGAACCGCTGGCCAAGACCGAACGCATGGTCATCATCAACGCCGGCAACGGACCCGGCGGCGGGGCCAGCAAGCTGACCGGCGACGTGACGCAGATCATCAGCCAGTTGCCGCCGGTGCTCGAGAGCCTGACGGGCGTGCGGTTCGAGAAGCTGCTCGAGCAGGTGCCCGCGCTCAGGAAGGCCATGGAAAAAGACGACGGCAAACGCTGAACCCAAAACGAAAGGCAAGCTATGTTGGCGGCATTATTCGGATTCGGCATGGGCGGATTGACGTTTATCCTGGCGCTGCTGTTCCTGGCGCCGCTGGCCGTGGCGGTGACGGTGTTCTGGATCTGGATGCTCGTGGATGCGATCCAGAACAAGGGCCTGACCGACGGCGAGAAAGTGGGCTGGGTGCTGGCCATTGTGTTCCTGCACCTCCTCGGCTCGCTGCTTTACCTGTTGATTGGTCGGCCAAAGCGGAAAACACCGCTGCATGCGTGAAGCTGGATTCCTGACGGCCGAGAGGCTAGAGTGCGATGTTCAATCGAAAGCAGCACCTGTGAACCTGAAAATTCTTCTCGAACGCGGCGAAGACGGGTATTTTGCAGCGCACTGTCCCGCCCTCAAGAGTTGCTGGTCGCAAGGCAAAACGCGCGACGAGGCCCTCCGCAATTTCCGGGAGGCGATTGACCTTTACCTGGAGCCTACGCCGGATGAACTGGCTCCTGATGGCAAACGCGAAGTGGTCGAGTTGACCGTATGAAGCTGCCGCTGCTGTCAGGACGGCAGGTTCTGACGGCGCGGGTGCGGCTCGGTTCTGTCGAGGTTCATCGTAAAGGCAGCCATCTGAAAATGCAGCACCCTGACGGAAGACGAATTGTGTTCCCGTTTCACGAGGAAGCC
>JAGWYX010000571.1 GCA_018969165.1 Verrucomicrobiota bacterium | reverse complement strand
TCCGCAGGAAAAACTTGAAGCTCAGGTGGAGTCGATGCGTGCCGGAGGAAGGAATCTATTGCTCGTGAAGGCGCTGTGCCTTGGAGTAATGATCGCGGTTGTCCGCGGCGGCGACCTGGACAACTGGACGCCAACCAATTCCTTGCCGGTGGTCGCGAATCACTTTTTCTCGATCCGCTCCGGGGTCATCAACTCATGGGAGACCGGCTTGATCGTCGGCGACTACGGCGCCACTCTCGCTGTGTCGGGGTGGGGTCCGTCCGTTCAGCCTTTGGTTACCTCCGCAACGGAGCAAACGCTGCTCGACTCCGCCTACGGGGGCCAGACGTGGGTCGTGGTCGGCCGGAGCGGCACGATCTTCATCGGCGCGACCAACACCAGCTCGACGCGATTCAGTTGGACCGGCGTGGACTCCGGCACCACTGCCACCCTGACCGGCATCGCTTACGGGGACGGCCGCTGGGTGGTCGTCGGTGATGCCGGGACGATCCTCACCTCGACCAATCACCTGGACTGGCAAGCAGAATCCTCGCCGACGGCCGTCGTGCTGCGGGGGATTGCGTTTGTTGCAGGCCGCTGGGTGGCGGTCGGCGGGGATGTGCTCGACGGCATCCTGCTGACCTCGACCAACGGCCTGGACTGGGTTGCCCAGCCGGCGCCGGCGGTGATGCACGCCGTGGCTGGCTCGAACGCGGGTTGGGTGGCGGTTGGAGAACTGGGCGTGATCATCTTCTCCCCGGACGGATTGAACTGGACCGCGGTTCCGTCGGGCACCTCGTCAACGCTGCGCGCCGTCGCCGCCGGCAGCGCCGGCCCGGGAACTGCGACCTCCTGGGCCGCCGTCGGGGATGGCGGCACAATTTTCGAATCCGAAAACGGGGAACAATGGAGATCGGTCCCGTGCGCCGACGTTGAGGACCTTTACGGCGTGATGAGCGCACAGGTGGGTAGCATGGACTTCTCCGCGCGCGGCTGGGCCGCTGTTGGCGCCAATGGCACGGTACTGAAGTGGGCGACCAGCGCTTCGAACGTGCCCAACCCGATCTCCGGGAGCGCCGCTCCGCCTTTCGTCCGGGGGCTCGCGGCCGGCGCTGGGAAATGGGCCGCCGTCGGGACCACCGGGACCGCCGGGACCGCGTTCCCCACGGGTTTCATCCTCCTATCTCCGGACGCGCTGAATTGGCGACTGGTCTTAGCCAAAGCCGGCGAAGGGTTCGAGAGCGTCGGTTATACAAACGGGCTTTGGCTCACCGTCGGCACCAACGCCACCGGCGGTTTGATTCGTTCCTCAACCAATGGCGCCGATTGGTCGGAGCTACACTTGGACTTCCCGGTGCCCCGCTTGCACGGCCTGGCCGCCGGCGCCGACCGCTGGATTGCCGTTGGAGATCAGGGGACGATCCTGTTCGCGGCGAATGGGCTCGACTGGACGCTAGTCGCTTCGGGGACGACCAACAACCTGCAAGCAATTGGCTACGATGGCCAGCGTTGGGTCGCCGTCGGGGATCGAGGCACCGTGCGGATTTCAAGTGACGGCTTGTCGTGGCAATCTCGCGAGACGGGCGTGTATAACCAACTCCTCGATGTGACTTACGGCGCCGGCCGCTGGATCGCCGTTGGCTCGCAGGCCATCCTATCGTCCACGGACACCGCCACGTGGAGTCCAGTCCCCAATAACTACTCCTTGCTCGGCCGGGTGCGCTACCAGGACGGCCTGTGGGTGGCCTGGTCCGGGTATCCCGGCGGCGGCACGCTCTTGACCTCGTACGACGGCGTACAATGGACCGCGCATTCCCTGCTTGGCCAGGCGTCGATGCTGTTCGATCTCAGCCCCGGCCTCTGGGGAGCATTCGCCGGCGGGCGGGTTTGGCAGAGCGCGCGCTTTTGGGTGGACTCGCTGAGCGTCAGCCAGCAATCCAACAGCCAACTAATCGACATCTCGTTCCATTTCGGCCCCTTCACCGCACCCGGCGCTCGAATTGAGCTGTCCCTCTTCGGTGTCGGCCAAACGTCCATCGTCTTGTCGGCCAGCAACCTCGTTACCTCCAGGGGCGTTGGCACCAATGTCGAGACCGGTGTCTATCATGCGATTTGGAACGCGGCGGCGGCCTTGCCTCCAGAGACTTACTTGACCGCTGCCACCCTTCAGGTCACGGCAACCGCACCGGGCTACTCGACGACCTTGCGATCAGCAACCTTTGCCATCGACTTCCGGACTTTCGTGACTCCTTGGTCGGTTCGGCAGGGCCCGACCAATGCCGATAACCTGGTCAGCGTAACCTACGGAAACGGCCAATGGGTCGCCCTGGGCGGCTCGACCGTCCTGACTTCGCCCGACGGCGTTTCCTGGACGCGCCAGAATGCCGGAGTGAGTAACTTGGTCGCCGGCGCCGGCTACCACAACGGGACCTGGCTGGCGCTCAGTCATTCCGACGCCTGGACCTCGGCGGATGCGATCCATTGGGTCGATTGGCCCAACATCAGCTCGAATTGGCTCTGGGCCGCCAGTTATGGCGGCGGCCAATGGGTGGCGACCGGGGCCAACGGCGCCGTGCTGCTCTCGCCAAACGGGAGTAACTGGGTTAAGACCAGCTCGGGCGCCGGTTCCACATTGGACGCCATCGATTACGGTGACGGGCTGTGGGCCACCGTTGGCTACATTACGTTGCTCACTTCCATTGACGCTGTCCGCTGGACGAATCAGCCACCTCAAGACTGGGCGTCGCTGTTCGCAATTCATTTCGGTCAAGGCCGCTGGGTGGCCGTTGGCCTGGCCGGTACGATCATCACCTCCACCGACGGCCTCAACTGGACCGCTGTATGGCCACCAGTGTCCGCTTCGCTTTGGTCGGTTGACTACGGCAACGGACTGTGGGTCGCCGTTGGCGACGCCGGCGCGATGGTCTCCTCGCCGGACGGGATTCACTGGACCGTGCGCGACTCGGGCACGACCGCCAACCTGCACAGCGTCGCGTATGGGAACTGGCGCTGGGCCGCCGTCGGGGATGGTGGGATTATTCTGAGCACCGACACGGTGCGCCCGGCGGTGGACTTGACGCTGCTTCCTCCGCGGCGCCAGTCGGATGGCAGCTTGGTCCTCGATGGGACGGCGGTTCCCGACGAGAATTACCGCCTGGAAGCGACGACGAATTTCATCGATTGGAGCACCGTGACCAATTTCGTCCCGACGACGAATGATTTCGAGTTCACGGACACGCAGGCTGCCGAGTCGCCGCAGCGATTCTACCGACTGGTGTCGCCTTGAAAAAGAAGTCGGGGCCGAATGGCGCTGGCTGATCGCAGAGGTGTCTGGCGGGCGCTTTACAACCCTGGCGTCAGGTGTTACCAATGACCCGTGATATTCCCCGGAGTCAACCCAGTGATAGGATTGGTCGCGGCGGGCGCGTTGCTTCTTATTCCAATCTTTCCCCGACAATTATCCCGGCGCGGACTACCCGGTCTTAACCGGCGCCCGGGAAGCAAATACCTTGGGGTACTTCTGGAAATGGCTGGGCGTGATGGATGCGGTGTATCACCTGGTGTACAACTTCAACCACTCCGACAACCGGCCTGTCCTGAATTTTTCCGGAATGATGCACGGTTTCCCCGACGAATTCTGGGGTCTGGCCGATTTCCAGGTCAGCGTGGCCAACCTGGAC
>JAGWYX010000570.1 GCA_018969165.1 Verrucomicrobiota bacterium | reverse complement strand
CTCGCACTGCTGGATTGCCCGGCAGGCGGACGGTTCCTGGCGGGTCGGTTTGACCCGGTTTGCCGTCCGGATGCTGGGCGAGATGGTGGACCTGGGGTTCGAGGTCGAGCCTGGGGCGCCGGTCCGGAGCGGGCAGATTGTCGGTTGGGTCGAGGGGTTCAAGGCGATTTCCGATCTTTTTTGCATTGCCGACGGTAACTTTGTGGAGGGCAACGCGGTCTTAAAGGAACGCATCACGTTGGTCAATGGCGATCCGCACGGCGCCGGTTGGCTGTACCGCGTCCGAGGTCAACCGGATGCCAAGTGTGTGGACGCGCAGGTGTACCGGCAATTGCTGGACAAAACCATCGACAAGATTTTGGAAAAGCAAAAAGATTCCCGGATCAAATGAGCGGCGCGCGTTACATCATGATCGGCGGCTTTCTGGGCGCCGGCAAAACGACGGCGGTCGCCAAGTTGGCGCAGCGGTTGACCCGCCAGGGGCGGCGGGTCGGACTGATCACGAACGACCAGGGCAGCCAACTGGTCGATACGGCCGTGCTCCGGTCGCGCGGCTTTGCCACCGAGGAGATCGCCGGCGGCTGCTTCTGCTGCCGATTCAACTCCCTGGTGGAGGCGGCGCAGCGGTTGTCGGTGGCGGCGACGCCCGACGTGTTTATCGCCGAGCCGGTCGGCAGTTGCACGGACCTGGTGGCGACGGTGACGTATCCGCTCCGGCGGCTGTACGGCGACCGGTTCACCCTCGCGCCGCTGAGCGTGCTGGTGGACCCGGTGCGGGCGCTGCGCGTGTTCGGGGTGGAGGAGGGCGGGAACTTTTCCGAGCGCGTCCGCTACATCTACCGCAAGCAACTCGAAGAGGCCAACCTCATCGTGATCAACAAAACCGACGTGCTGGACGACTCTCGCCGTGCCGCGCTGCTTCGCATGCTCGTGACCCAATTCTCCAGGGCCGATCTTTTCGAGGTCTCCGCGCGGACCGGCGCCGGGCTGGAGGCGTGGTTCGAGCGGATCGCCGCGGAGCGGCAAGGCACGTGCCCGGTGATGGAGGTCGATTACACGATTTATGCCGACGGCGAAGGGCGGCTGGGCTGGCTCAATGGCACGGTATCGCTTTCGGCATCGGCGGCGTTCGACGGGAACCAGGTTTTAGCGGCGCTCGCGGCGGAATTGCAGCAACGGCTCAGCGCCGGGGGAGCCGAGGTTGCGCACTTGAAGATGACGCTGAACCCGGAGGCGGGATTAGGCGATCTGGCCGTCGTCAACCTGGTCCGGAACGATTTCGTACCGGAACTTTCCCAGCGGCTCGCCGATCCGCTGGAGCGCGGACAATTGATCATCAACCTGCGGGCCGAGGCGGCTCCGGAAACGCTCGCCGAAGCCGTCACGGCCGGCCTGCAACGCTGCCGGCGCGCGTTCCCGGGACTGACGGCAACGCTGGAGCACCTGGAACATTTCCGACCGGGCAAACCGACGCCAACCCATCGGCTTGCAGCTTTGACCGAATGAACCGCAGTCCCTGTCTTCCAAACCGGGTGGTGGTGAGACTATCCGCGCCGGGCCTCCAGCCCGGCGGAGTTCCTTTGATTGGAATACACCCGGAGAATCAATCGCTGGCCACCCGCCCGCAACCGTGCTAACCTCTGCACGAAACGCATGAACACGTCCCGCATCCTTTACTGTCACTGCGCCTACGCGCAGGTCGTGCCCAAAGAAGTAAAGGAGCTGGTGCTAAAAAGATTGTGCGCCGCCGGCGTCGCGTTCGAAGCGGTGGCCGATCTGTGCGAGATGTCCGCGCGCCGCGACCCGGCGCTCAAACGGCTGACCGAGGGCGGGACGCTCAAAATCGCGGCCTGCTATCCGCGGGCGGTCAAGTGGTTGTTCGAGGCGGCACAAGCGCCGCTACCCGCGCACGGCGCCGAGATACTGAACATGCGGGTCCAACCCGCTGACGAGGTGACCGAGGCGTTGCTGCGGCCTGGGCTCGAACCCAATCTTCCGGCCGGTAAGGCGACGCGGCCGTCCGCGGCCGAGTTGCCCAAAACCGAGGTGGCGGCATGACGCTCAAAGAGCAAGTGACGTTGCGGGTGGTTCTCTACGAAGGCGAGGGCAGCCAACCGTTGGCCGCGGCCGATCAGTTCGCGGCGTTGACCGCGCTGCTGGAGAAGGGCTTTGCGGTCACACGGACCGGCGCGACAGGCCGGGTGGCGCCGGCCGACCGCAGCCCGTTGCTGGTGCTGGGCAGCTTTAGCCAGGGCAAGGCAATCCAAGCCGAAGATGCCAGCGGGACCGTGCCCGTGCGATTTGCGGACATCACCGGCTGGGATGTGGCGCGGATTGTCCAAACCGTGGAGAGCGTTCGCGAAGAGACGCAGGCCGCGCGGCAGGGCGATTGGAAACCGTGGTTCCCGGTGATTGATTACGACCGCTGCACGAACTGCATGCAGTGTTTGAGTTTTTGTTTGTTTGGCGTCTACGGCGTTTCGGCCGAGCAGAAAATCCAGGTCCAGCAAAACGACAACTGCAAAACCAACTGTCCGGCCTGTTCGCGGGTCTGCCCCGAGGCGGCGATCATGTTTCCCAAATACAAGGCCGGGCCGATCAACGGCGACGAGGTCAGCGACGCCGATCTGCAGCGCGAGAAGATGAAAGTGGACATTTCGGCGTTGCTGGGCGGCGACGTTTACTCGCTGCTGCGCCAACGGAGCGAAAAGGCCAAGTCAAGGTTCTCGAAGGAGCGCGATTCGGACAAGGCGCTCAACGAACGCAAGAAATGCCTGGTCAAACTGGTTGAAGGCGGCGATATCCCGCCCGAGGTATTGATGTCGCTGCCGTCGCCGGAGGAAATTCAGCGCCGGGCGCAGGAAGCGATGGCCAAGGCGCAGGCGGCGCTGGCCGGACGGGCCGGGTGATCCAATGTTCCCCCGCTTGGCCTATCGCATCCTGACGACGACCGATCCCCGGCTGCTGTGGAAGTTCGCCTGGAATTTCGGCGTCAAGGGCGCCCTGTCGGTCGAGAAATTCAAGCGGCGCAGCCGGCGCGGCGAGTATTTCCCGCCGTTCCTTTACCTCTCGATCATCAACAGTTGCAACCTGCGCTGCCAGGGCTGCTGGGTCGATGTCGAGGCCCCGCGCGAGATGATCGACCTGGGCCAACTCAACCGGCTGATCCACGACGCCAAGAAACACGGCAACAGCTTTTTCGGCATCCTCGGCGGCGAGCCGTTCATGCATCCGCAACTCCTCGATTTGCTGGCCGCGCACCCGGATTGTTACTTCCAGCTCTTTACCAACGGCCAGTTCATCACCGACGCCGTCGCGGCGGAATTGCGGCGGCTGGGCAACGCGACCCCGCTGGTCAGCATCGAAGGCCGTGAACTCGTGAGCGACCAGCGCCGCGGCAAGCAGGACGTGTTCAACAAGACCATGCGCGGACTGGAGGCCTGCCTGCGGCACCGCCTGCTGACCGGCGTGGCCACCAGCCTGTGCCAGAGCAATGTGGACGACCTGCTCACCGAGGCCTGGCTGCGGGAGCTGATCGACCGCGGCGTGCATTACGTCTGGTACCATTCCTACCGGCCGGTCGGCCCGAAAATGTCAACGGAACTCGCGTTGCGGCCGGACCAACTCGTGCGCATCCGCCAGTTCATCGTCCGCATGCGCGCGAAGC
>JAGWYX010000569.1 GCA_018969165.1 Verrucomicrobiota bacterium | reverse complement strand
GATCACTTCTCGGACCGCTGGATTTTTGTCGCCGACGCCGAGCCGCAGAGCGCCAGCTCGGCGCTGGTGATCGGCTATTCGCAGACGTCCGACCCCACTGGTAACTGGACCCTGTTCGACATCCTGGCGGACCCGCAGGCGCAGTTCTGGGCCGACTACCCGTTGGTCGGCTTTAACGAGAAGTGGCTGGTCGTTACCGCCAATGAATTCGACCTGGTCAGCGGCTCGTTCACCGGGGCGCAAATCTACGTCCTGAACCGCACCAACCTCGTCGCCGGCACCCAGTTCTTTGTCCCGCCCGCCAATATCAACTTCCCGGACCTGACCTATGCCCCGGCCGTCACCTTCGATCCCAACCAGGCCAACCTTTACCTGGTCTCCGATCACGATAACCACACGCTGAACATCGCCTCAATCAGCGGCTCGGTGACCAACCCGGTCTTCAATCCCCAGGTGTCGCAAGTCACTGTCTCGGACAAATGGGATACCGAGGAACAAGGCGAGAATTTCCTGCCCCAGTTGGGCTCGAGCACCAAAATCGACGCCAATGACTCGCGCATGCTCGATTGCGTGTTTCGCCAGGGCACGCTCTGGTGCGTCCACCATGTCTATCTGCCCGCCGGCGGCAACCCCAACCGCACCTCGGTCTATTTCTGGCAGGTGAATACCAACGGCACCATCGTCCAACGGGACGCCGTCGATGACCCGACTGGCGTCAACTACTTCGCCTATCCCAGCCTGGCGGTCAACACCAACGGCGACGTCCTCGTCGGTTACTCGCGGTTTTCGGCCAACCAGTTCGCCGGGTCCGATTATAGCTTCCGCTTTTCCTACGACCCGCCCGGCGTCATGAGCGGCAATGACACCGTGCTCAAGGACGGCGAGGCCTCCTACTCGAAAGATTTCGGCAGCGGCCGCTTCCGCTGGGGCGATTACAGCTCGACCTGCGTCGATCCGGTCAACGGTGTGGATATGTGGACCCTCCAGGAGTACGCCGCCTCGCCGGATGACGTCGGCGACCGCTGGGGCACCTGGTGGGGTCAACTGTTCTTCGGCGGCACCCCGACCGGCATTCTCCAGGTCAACGTCAACCCGCCCACCGGCTCGACCCTCCTGGCGGGCACCACCAACGCGATCATCGTCCGCGTCACCGACGCCCTGCCGGTCACCAACGCCACCGTGGTCGCCAGCATCAATCGCTCGTCCACCCTGGTCTTCACCAACAACGCCCCGCCGGTCCAGGTCACCAATAGCGCCTTCTATGGCGCTTACCTGGTGGCCCCTACCAACGCGTCCTCGATCGACATGGTGCTGAATATCTCGGCGCCCGGCAAAACGAACGATACCACCGAGGTCACTTATACCATCGTCCCGCCGCCGCCCAACGATAACTTCACCAACGCCATCAAAGTGCCCGCCGCCGGCGCCGTGTATCTCTCGAATAACAAGTTCGCCACCACCGAACCGCGCGAGCCGATTCATGGCAGTATCTCCACCGAAGGCGCCTCGCTGTGGTGGAAATGGTCGCCGGACACCGACACGAACGTGCTTGTTGACACGGCCGGCAGCACGTTCAGCACGGTCGTCGCCGTCTATACCGGCTCCACCCTCTCGACCCTGACCTCGGTCGCTTCCGCGGCGCAAACGGGAACGAACCCCAAGGGCTACCTGACCTTCAACGCCCAGGCCGGTGTCACTTACCGAATCGCCATTGCCAGCGTCGCGACCAATAGCACCGGCACGCTGCACCTGCGGGTTGCGCCCGGAGGACAGCCCGATACGGTCTCGCCGGTGGTGGCCTTTACCACGCCGCCTAACGGCTCGGTGGTCTCGAGCAACCACGTCACCCTCCTGGGCAGCGCCTTCGATCCCCAGCCCAATGCCTCCGGCGTCAAACAGGTCTTCGTGCAAGTCAATAACCTCGAACCGCGCCTGGCCTTCGGGACCAATGTGTGGACCAATACCGTGACGCTCCTCCGCGGCTTCAATACCATCAGCGCCAGCGCCGTCGATGAGGCCGGCAATCAGTCCACCCCGGTCACCATGACCCTCACCTACCAGGTCCTGGACCCGATCAACGATTTCTTCGTCAACGCCACCGATCTCAAAGGCTTCGGCGGAATCGTCACCGGCAATAACACCAATGCCACCAAGGAAGCCGGCGAACCCAACCATGCCGGCAACGTCGGCGGCAAATCCGTCTGGTGGCGCTACTATGCCCCTTCCGACGGATTGCTGTTCCTGAGCACCACCAATTCCTCCTTCGACACCTTGCTGGCCGTCTATACCGGCAATCGCGTCTCGAACCTCACCGCGGTCGCCAGCAATGACGACGCCTTCCCCGGCTCGGGTTGGAGCAAGATCGCCCAGGCGGTCCAGGGCGGCCAAATCTACGACATCGCCGTGGATGGCTACGGCGGCGCCTTCGGGAGCATCAGCCTGACCTGGTCCTTCACCCCGCAGACCGTCTTCAGCCTGACCGTGAGCAATACCGCCGGCGGCAGCGTCGCACCCGCCTCCGGCCTGCACGTGCTCAACGAACCAGTCACCCTCCAGGCCACCCCGAATCCCAATTACGACTTCGATCATTGGGACGGCTCTTACGTCTCGATGAACAATCCGTTGTCCATCGTGATGACCACCAATGTCACCCTCGTCGCTCACTTCCGACCGCATGTGTTTTCGGATAATTTCCAGTCGGGCACCTTGACCAACCTGCCGTGGGTCACCACCGGCAACGCCCCGTGGTTTGTGCAAACCAATGTCGTGTTCAGCGGCACCTATGCCGCCCGATCCGGCGTCATTACCAATTCCCAATCCAGCTCCCTGATCCTGACCGGCAACTTCTACAACGCCACCGCGTCGTTCGTCTATAAGGTCAGCTCCGAACCGTTCTGGGACATCTTCACCTTCTCCATCGACGGGACGGTGCAGCAGCAATGGTCCGGTGAGATCGATTGGACGTCCTACCAGTTCACCATGCCGGCGGGCACGCACGTGTTGAACTGGACCTATGCCAAAGATCCGACCTTCAGCGAAGGGCTCGACGCCGCTTTCCTGGCCAACGTGGACCTCCCCCTGGTCCAGGCGACCAACTCCCTTACGGCGGCCACCTTGTCGTTCCTTGGTTTCCTCCAAGGCCAGCCCCAGCTCCAGCTTCACGGCCAGACCAACCAGATTTACGTCATCCAGGTCTCTTCCAACCTGGCCGACTGGTCCCCGGTCGCGACCAATACCGCCACCGAGGGCGTGATCATCTACACCGATCCGGCGCCTATCCAAGCCCCGGCGCGCTACTACCGGGCCGTCAGCCCGTAACGGCGGCGAGTGACAAGGGGTCAGGTCTCGACATTTGACATTGGTGCCTCCGGCCTTGACACGGCGGGCCAATTGTCAAATGTCGAGATGTGACCCCAATTGCACGCGCGTGTCTGCCTCCGCTTTAACCAGGACGTCCGTGGCGGTCGCCGGCTGCCTGGGCGTCGCCGCCATCCTGTGGGCCACCGGCAAGGGCCGGGCGACGGACGCCGGCTCTCGCGCCACAACCTATCCCGCCCCCGCTATGCACGACTTCAAGAAGCCAAGTCAGGAAGAGTTGAAACGACGCTTGTCCCCCGAGCAATACGCCGTCACCCAACTCAACGCCACCGAGCCGCCCTTCCACAATACTTACTGGA
>JAGWYX010000568.1 GCA_018969165.1 Verrucomicrobiota bacterium | reverse complement strand
TTCATGTTCAGCAGAATGGCATCCAGGTATTGCGGCGATGGATTCAATTGGTAGGCGACCGCGAGGTCGAAGGCCTGGTCGCTGGAAAAATACCAGCCGGCGCCCAGCACGGCCTTGGTCTCGGTGGGAAAACTCGTCCCATAAGCGCAGTCCTGGGCCCAGGTGAGGGCGTCGTTGGCGGCCGTCGCGATCTCGGTTTCGCACTCGGAAAGGAACGTGGGATCGAGCTGGTAGGTGGATAACCGGCCCGTCCGAGCCGCGAAGGCATAGCTGCGGATGGTGTTGCCGTAGCATTCGGACATGTGCCACCAGCCCCAGCGCCACGTGTTGGGATCACTCGGATTGAACCAGTTGGTCAGTTGCTGGTAGTAAGCCTGGTTGCCGGTGGCCAAAAACATTTCGCACGCCGCCCAGGCCAATTCATCATCATGAGTGAAATCGTCCCCGTAATGCGTGATCTTCTGATAGGCGCCAGCTTTGCCATACCTGGCGATCGCATTAGTCAGGAAGTTCCAGCCCAGTTGCGCCTTGGCCAGGTAATTCGACGCTGCGACTGGAAACGTCTGTTTAAAGAGCGGCGACGAGGCGCACTGGGCGAGCGCGGCGACTCCCGCGGCGGTGACCGAAGTCGTTTTGGGCCACACGACCTGCGGGTCGCCCTGGTCGGGCAGCACGTTCGATTCGTACTCGCGGTCCACCGGATACACCAGGAAGTAGAAACCGCCGTCGGCATCCTGCATCCTGGCCAGAAAATCCGCTTCCCACTGGGCCTCCTGGAGGAGGTCACTGATGCCATCCCCGCTTTCCGGAATGCCGAGGTTGTCCAGCGCGGCGACACCAGGAAAGGCGTCCACGGCGAAGATGAGGGTGTGAATGAGTTTGGTGCTGTTGACCGTGTATTTGCTGTAATCGCCAGCGTCGTGATGACCGCCGGAGACGTCGATCGTCCCGGTGTTCACGTAGGGATACAGTTGGGCGGCCTCATTGGTCAGCAGCGGCGCGATCTGGGGCGGGTTCTCCGTGTTGAGGATGGTGGCGTAGTTGGAGATCGTGCTCCAGGTGAACTGGAAGCTGGACTCGGGCACGGGGACGCTGGCGGCGGCAGTATGACACGGACCATGAACAAACCGGGTGAAGGGCATGGCGTTGTTGGTGCCGCATCGTTGGTGATACAATCCCAGGGCATAGGCACGCGCAAACGCCATCGCCACGCCTTCGTCGATGCAAAATGGCAATGACGCTCCCAGCCCTGGAACCTGCAGTCGGTACACGCCAGGGGTGGTGAAACCGCCGAAGTCAGCCTCATACACACGCTGATACGGTGTGGGCGTGTAGTTGTAGCCGGCATCCTGCCGCAGGGTCAGTGAGCCTTGATAGACCTGCGCGCCGGTAACGGCATCCACCAACCCAAAACCGGCCGAGGCTGGAATCGGCATCTCGCCCAGGCTGCCCAAGTAATACCCAATCATCGCCTTTTTCGGAAACTCAGGCACATAGCCTTCCTGATTGACATGGATCGCGGGGCTGTACCGGAGCGGGTCGGTGAGCGTTGCAAACGCCAGGTTGGTGGCCCACAGAGTGCCGTCCGGATTGGTAACCAGGACGATCTGGTTGTCGGCAATTGGACTCGCCAATTGCAAGTAGAGGCAATTGTCGATGCGCAAATCGTAACTGGCCAGCGGCGCGTAGAGCGGGCGACGCTTGTACCCCACGCCTTGGACGGCGTCGGGTTGGCCGTTGACCGTCACGGCAAATTCAGACACGGTCGGGGCGAGGAACTGGTAGTTGGTGTCCACGAAGTTCCACTGGCTGACGGTGGCCGGGTCGGGCGGTTTCGTGTTAATGAGGCGAAGTTCGAGCAGCGTGGGCGACAGGACGTGCAACGTGGCGTCGCCGGGTTGCGGCAACCGCAGGGCTGTATCATCCACGATACTTGCGGGAGCTGAATCAGCCCAAGCATCATTCAACAGCCAAGGCGGCAGGCTCGCGGCCAGCACAAAACCGATCAACGACAGGGATCGCATCCCGCCATTTTGGCAAGGCGCGCTCTCTGAGATCATCGGCGTCCGTCTGATTGCCAGGCCGGAGTCCGTCCGAAGCTGGTGTCAGTGTCCGGCCTACAACAATTGGGGTATTGGCCCCACCGAGTGGGGAATTTGCCCCACTGGACACGCCGGTTGCGAAACCGATCTTGAGCCCCGGCATCCTGCGGCAACCCCCATCGGAAGATGGAACGGAGACGGCCTTGCCCGCGTCTTCCCCGGCCGTTTGCCGCGGGTACGAGGTCCTGGGCGACGTTCGGTCGTCCAAACCGCGACCCCACTGCTGCTCAATGTCGCGCCTGCTTGACTGGTGGTCGATGAGGCGCGCCGTGGCTTAATCCCCGTTCGGTATGCCACTTGCTCCTTCCTTGGCGCGGCGCGAAACGACCTGACCTGCATTATGAAGCCAACGACGGTATTGCTGGTTGACGACCACGCGGTGGTGCGTCAGGGAATCCGACTGCTCCTGCAAACCCAGAAGGACATCGACATCGTGGGCGAGGCGGCCACCGGGACCGAGGGAATTCAAATGGTCAAGCGCCTGCTCCCGAACGTGGTGGTCATGGATATTGTAATGCCGGGCATCGACGGCCTGGAAGCAACGCGCCGCATCGTCCACGAAGCGCCCTCGACACGCGTGCTGCTGCTCTCCTCCTATAGTGATGAGGAATACGTGCGGCGCGCGTTCGAGGTCGGCGCCACCGGGTATTTGCTCAAGCGCGCGGCGACGGCCGACCTGATCGCCGCCATTCGTGCGGCGCACACCGGCGGATCCTTTCCCAGCCTGGTGATTTCCCGAAAATCAGCGCCGGCTTACCGGCTCATGACAAAGCGGCGGCGCCCCCCGGGCCGGAGCCGCCGGGAACTGACGGGGCGCCAAGTGCAGATCCTCCGATTAATCGCCGAAGGCGAGAGCAATAAGCGGATTGCCGCCCGCATGTCGATCAGCGTTAAGACAGTGGAGAAACACCGGCAGGCCGTCATGAACAAGCTGGACCTTCACGAGACCGCCAGCCTGACTCGCTACGCCATCACCAAAGGTATCATCAATGTCACCCCCATTCGCCGTCTCGCGGCCCTGCCCACGCCCTGTAGGGTCACATCTTAACATTCAACACCTGGCGGGCGTCAAATGTTGAATGTTAAGATGTGACCCCTGAGGCCTTCGGGCCACCACGGTCCGCCCGCTGGAGGCGGGCGGGGCGCCGCAACGCGGGGTCCCTACCCGAGCAGCAACAGGACTTGACTTGATGACAGCTCGTTTCAGGGTTCAAGGACTTTCGCCGGCGTGCGCGGTTGCCTGCGGCAGGTCCTTGCGGATCTGGTCGAGGATCTGTTGGGAGATGACCTTGTCCCCGACGTAACCGACGCGGACGCGCACTTCGGTGACCTGGTCGGTCTTGCGTTTGAGGTTGACCGTGACCCGTTTCGCGCCCGAGGAGCGGCCACGCAAATAGCCTGTCAAACCGTCTTTCTTCTTTTCCACCACCGCGATTTGCAGGTCCTTCATGGCGGACTGGGAGGCGGACCATGTCCGATCGAGCGACGCGTCCTCGGTCGCTCGCAACTGGCCGTTGTAGTAAACGACGGTGCCGGCGCCCGCCGCCGCGCCCGTACCCAACAGCAGAACGGCGCACCCACTC
>JAGWYX010000567.1 GCA_018969165.1 Verrucomicrobiota bacterium | reverse complement strand
GAAGGCGTGGCTGTCCAGCGGGAGTTGGACTGTCTGCCCGATCAACGAGGAGTACAACATGACATTGGCCAGTTCCACGGACCGGATGCCTTCCTCGGCGGGGGCAATCAAGGGGGCGCCGTCCAGGATGGCATCGACAAAATTCTGGGTAATCTCGGTATGCTGCGGGCCGCGCGCGTCGAACGGGACCTCGACGTTCCAAACGTCCGGCCGGGCGAAGCCGGTCTTGGCCGCGCGGCTGAACTCGAGCATCGGGACCTCGTTGCGGGTGAAGGCCAGTTTGCCGTCTTCGAAGACCAGCCGGCCGCGGTCGCCGGCGATCTCGAATCGGTTGGTGCCCGGGGCCTCGCCGGTCGAGGTGACGAACACGCCGGTGGCGCCGTTGGGATACTCGAAGTAGGCGGTGACATTGTCCTCGACCTCGACATTGTGGTAGCGGCCGAGCTGGCAGAAGCCGCGCACGCGGACTGGCATGCCGCAAATCCACTGGAGCAAATCCAGGTTGTGCGGGCATTGGTTCAGGAGGACGCCGCCGCCTTCGCCGCGCCAGGTCGCCCGCCAGCCGCCGCTGGCGAAGTAGGCCTCGGTCCGGAACCAGTCGGTGATGATCCAGTTCACCCGCACCATTTCGCCGAGTTCGCCGTTCGAGACCAATTGGCGAATCTTCTTGTACTTGCCGTCGGTGCGGAGTTGGAACATGGCGGCGAAGACGAGGTCCTGGCGCTGTTGATGGGCGGCGATGAGGCGTTCGCAATCCGCCTTGTGGACCGACAGGGGTTTTTCAACCAGCACGTGCAGGCCATTCTGGAGCGCGTCGATCCCCACCGTGGTATGCTGATAATGCGGGGTGGCGATGATGATCGCGTCCACGGCTCCCGAGCGGATCAGGGCTTCCGGTTGGTGGAAGGTCTTGAGCGCGGCGTAGGGGGCGAGTTTCTCGGGGAAGGCGTCACAGACGGCGGTCAATTCCGCGCGGCGGACCTTATGGTTGAGCAGATAATCGGCATGGTATTTGCCCATGTTGCCCAAACCGACAATGCCAATGCGGACGGTGTTCATCAGCGTGGTTTCGCGTGGCGGACGAGGTTCAGTGGCGCCTCTCCCCCGGCTCAAGCCCTGACGGCGCGCCCGGTGAGCTCCTCGAGCGAGACGATGTGCAGCGCGTCAACCGTTTCAATCAGGCCGTCTTTCCGCAAGACGGCAATAATCCCCTTGCCGACGAGAATGAACTCGGGATAAGGAAGGGTGAACTTGCGCCCGTCGGAGGTGTGGATCGCAAACGGGCGGAAGCCGGTACGCAGGCGTGCCCTGATCTGCTCAAGATTCATGAGCGGACGCTAACATCCCCTGGGCCGATCGGTCAAGCGGTGCGCCGGGCGGGCAGTGTCCGAATTTGCGGTTGGAGCGCGAGTCTGTGACTCGCAGCGGCTTGATTTTGAAGCGGCTGTGCTGCGGCTCATAGAGCCGCGCTCCGGAATTAGGACACTGCCGCCGGGCGGACCGGGGTCGGAAGATTCCTGCCGGCTTCATCGGCAGAACCAGGTCAACAAAGGAGCGACGAACAGCCCAGGCAGATAGTTGGCCAGCTCGATCTTCTTGAGCTCGAGAATGACCAGCGCGACGGAGAAGACCAGCAAGCCGCAGGTGGCGCTCACCGAGTCCAGCAAGGCATGATCGTGGAGGTAGGGGGCGGTCCATTGGGCGAGGAGGGTGAGCGTGCCCTGGTAGGCAAGGACAGGCAAGGCCGCCAGCAGCGGTCCCCAGCCGAAGCACTTGGCAAAGCCCATCGTCGCCAACCCGTCCATCAAGGCCTTGACGGCCAGGAGACGGAAGTCATCGAGCAACCCTTCTTGCAGGGTGCCGAGCACGGCCAGCGGGGCGACACAGAACAGGATCGTGCAGGTCACAAAGCCGTCGCCAGGGTGTCCCGTGGATGCGGTCTGGGCGCGATCGAACTTTCGTTTCGCGAATTGGCCCAGGCGGTTGAAGCCGCGCTGCAGCCGCAGGGCCTGGCCGACGAGTTTGCCCAGCGTGAGCGCCAGCAGCACGAGCAGCAGTTGCTTGCCGAACTGCCAGAAACTGCCGCTCAGGCCGGACCAGGTGGTGTTCAATCCGATCCAGACCGTGCAGGCGCCCAGGCCGATCCGTAGCCGGGACTGGGTGGTGGCCGACAGGGGGCGGGAGGTTTTCAGGCCGGCGGCGCCGCCCGCCACGACGGCCAACGCGTTAAGGATGGTTCCAATCACCGGCTGGAGATTTCCAGAACCAGCAAGATCAAGTCGATGACAAACAAGACCACGACCGTGATTTCCAGGATCAGCATCCAATGGTTGGTCTGGTCGGTTTTGAGGAGTTGGTAAAGTTCGTCGAGCGTCTGCAATTTGCCATCAATGGTCCGATGCCAGTCCGGCAGGTGGAATCGGGCGGAGAGCGCCTGGTAAATGCGTGCCAGGTGCCAGTCCCCGAAGAACTTGGTGATATTGGACAATTCGTCGCTGAACCGGGCCAGGTCGATGCGGAACTCGCGCAACTCGCGGAGCACGTCGCGGCGCCGACGGAGATTGGGCTCCCGCAAGTCGCGGTAGGCCCGTTCGAGGGCGTCGTCCAGCAACCGGTCGTAGGCCTCCAGTTCGGCCAGTTGCAGGTTGGCCAGCTCGACGATGTAGAGGGTTTCCTCGAAACACCGGGGGTCGTCCACGATCAGCGCGGCGTCCCAGTCGATCACCACCAGGTCGCCGTCGTAATAGCTCAGCCAACGGCCGATCGACTCGTCCACCTCCTGCTCCGACAGGCGCGCCAGGTCCGGCTCCTGAGTCAGCAGCGAGGCGACCTCGCGTCGCTGCCGCGCCAACCATTGTTCCGCGCTCAAGGTGGCGCCGCCGGCCGCGCGGAACGAGGTGTCGAAACAAAACACCGTGTAGGCCTCCTCCTCGACCAGTTGCGCGTGCGGCCGGATGTAAAACGATGACAACTCGTGCCGCACCGCCTCGGCCAGTTCCTTGACCTCTTCGTGCAGCGCGCCGTCCTCGAACCTCAGATCGTGAAAGGTCACCAGCTCCGACAGGCGACCGACGGTGAAGGGGACGCGGACGGTGATGCTGATGGCGCCGATGGGCAGCAGTTTGATGGTGCGCTCGACCCACAGCGGGCCGAGCGGGCTCGCCCGTTTCCGCGGCGGCAGGCGGACCATCTGCGGGCGGTAAAAGGAGAGCTGGCGCGGGCTGCGTTTGCCGGCGTCCACGGCGAACTGGGCCACGGGCTGGCCCAGGAGCTGGCGGACCGGTTCCCGGACCATGTCGAAGGCGACGTCGAACGCGTAAACGTAAACGACTTCGCCGGTGTACGACATCGGCGGGTGGCGAGCGGTCTCGCCGAGCGGCTGGTCAATCAATTGGGTTACCGTCGCCATGCGTCCCCGCAATATACACCGGCTCGCGCGGCATTGCCGGTGGGGTGTTACGCTGCCAGAGCGTATCCGGCCTCGGAATTCCACCGTCGTCATAGGGTCGTAGCCGGCACGGAGCAGTGGCCCGGCCTGCCAGGCCAGGTCGCGCGGTCGAAAGCGATCAGACGCAGCCTCGGGCGAGATACTGACCAGACCCTGGGATAGAATACAGTTTGTGGCGTCGCTTTTGGCTTCTGGCTAGGCGCCAGACCGGGAGTGTATCCCAGCGATACTGGACCGGTCGCGCA
>JAGWYX010000566.1 GCA_018969165.1 Verrucomicrobiota bacterium | reverse complement strand
CAGCGCGCCAAACTCCAGGAGTTCGCCGAGTCTTGCGACGCGAATGTGCATCCGTTGAGTCAGGGTTTCTTCGAGCGGGCCAAGAACCTCTTCCGCTAGCCAGGCGCGCTTCGCCAGATGCCGAGCCATGCACCGATTTTATTTGCCCCCGGACCAATGCCGCGATTCCGTCCTGCAATTGTCGGCGGCGGACGGGCATCACGCCCGGGAGGTGCTGCGGGTGCGGTTGGGGGATCGGGCGGCGGTGCTGGACGGGGTGGGAGCGGAGTTGTTGTGCGAGGTGCGGGAAGTCTCCTCCCGGGCCGTGAGCCTGGCGGTGCTGCAGCGGCACAGCCAACCGCCGCTGGCCTGGCAGGTGACCCTGCTGCAGGCCGTGCCCCGGGGCAAGACCATGGAAACCATCGTGCAGAAGGCGACCGAGCTGGGGGTCTTTCGCATCGTGCCGTTGCTTTCGGAGCGCACCACGGTGCGGTTGGCCGAAGGGGAATGGTCGCGCAAGGCGGACAAGTGGCGACTGACGGCGATCGAGGCGATCAAGCAATGCGGCTCGCCGTGGTTGCCGCAGATTGCGACGCCGGCGTCACCGCGGGAGGTGTTGCAGCGCGGCGAGAAGTTCGAGTTGTCACTGATCGCGTCGTTGCAGCGGGACAGCCGGCATCCGCGGGAGTGTTTTGAGGCGTTCACGGCGGAGCAGCAGCGTTCCCCCAAGTCGATCGGGGTCTGGGTGGGTCCGGAAGGGGACTTTACGCCGGCGGAGCTGAGCGCGGCCAAGGGGGCGGGCGCGTGGCCGATCAGCCTGGGGCCGCTGATCCTGCGGAGCGACACGGCGGCTGTTTATTGTTTGTCGGTCATCAACTACGAGCTGCAGGCCACGGCGTCGGGGCGTGCCAGCAGCCAGTAACCAACTGACAATGGGTCGCGCGAATCGCCGTTAATCACGGCAGGTATCAGATTTCCAAGGACGCCGGGACAACCGCGGGCGGTTACTTCGGCGCGACCAGCTTTTGGAATTCTGGCAGGGAATGCAGCGAGGTGAGGCGCGCATCCTGAAGGGCGAAAGCGCGCAAATCCTTGGCGCTTTTATCCTGGGCCAGTCGTTGGTCGCTCAGGTTAAAGCTTTGCGCCAGGGCTTGGAGGGCCGGTTCGGTCTTCCGCAGGGTCGTCTCGACGACCGCCAGGTCATACCAGCCCTCCGGGTTGCCGGGGATCAGGCGGACAAACCGCTGGAGGGTGGTTTCCAGCGGACCGAGAGCGCCGTGTTTGGCGTAGAGGTCGGCGGCGGTGAGCAAGGTGCTGGCGTCGGCCTTGGGGTTGGCCACGAGCTGGCCCAGCAGGGCGTAGGCCTGGTTGCTCAGGCCGAACTGCAGGTAGGCGTTGGCCAGCGCGAAGGCCAGTTGGAGGTTCGTCGGGCTGGCGCGGTATTGCAGTTCGAGTTGGTTGATCTGGCGCTGGGCGTTGGCGAGGTTGGCGGTGCCTTCCCGCATGCTGGTGAGCTGATGGACCAGGCCAAGCACGGCCCCGTTTTCCGGATCAAACTTCAGGCAGGTCTGGGCCAGGAGCAAGGCGTCCTCGAGCCGGTTGGCGCTGACCAGCAGATTGGCGTAGCGGAACACGGCCTCAGGGCTGTAGGGACAATAGCAGAAGGCCTGACGGAAGGCGAAGTCCGCCTCCTTGTACATCCGCTGTTGTTCGGCCAGATTCCGAGTGTTGTTGATCCGCCAGACGTAAACCCCGGCGATCGAGCTGCGCAGCTTGGAGAAGGCCTTTTGCGCGTCGTCGTCGCGGATGAATTTCCGGTCGCCCGTGAATCCCCGATAATCGCGGCGCAGATAGACCCGCTCAACGAAGTCGCAGATATCCTTCAACGGCGTGGCGTCGGTGATCCAGTTGCCCGTGAGGCGATCGGAATAGCGGCTCCAGAACTCGTGGTCGCGGCGCACCATGTCCGGCGTGATCTCCGGCACCGGCTGCCGGTTCACCCGCATGATGATCCCAAACGGCGTCAGATACGGGTACATCCACTTGAGCGGGAAGCTTTCCTCGACATAGAACTCGTTGGTCGGATTGCGATCAAAGATGATCTTGGCCAACAAGGCGTTGATCATCATGACCGAGACCTGGCCGGAGACCTGGATTTTGTCGCCAACGGGGTGGACGTCTTCGCCGGGCTCGAGCTGGTTGACGCGCATGCGCCGTTCCGCGTCGGCCATGTAATTGGTGAAGGCCCAATTATGGTCCTCCGGGCTGGGGCAGTAAATCTCCTTGGGCGGATAGACCCCTTCGGCGCGGCGTCGTTTGTCGATGCGGGCCCCGAGGTCGGTGAAATAGCGGTCGAGCGGCAGCCACAGTCGCGCAAACCAGTTGGTGGTGCCATATTCGAGGTCGTGCTTGGTGCGGAAGAACTCGCTGAAGAAGTACGGGTCGTGCTCGGCGCTGGGGAAGTACTGGGCGCGGATGTACTCGAGGTACGGGCCGTCGGCCAGGGCGTTCTGGGTGATGATGTAAACGTCCCGCCGGTCAAACTTCGGATCCCGCGGTTTGCAGCGGGGCGGGATGAAACTCTCGCAGAAGATCATGTAAGTCGGACAGAACCGCCCGGGGTCGGTGCCGCCAAACAGGATCGCATCGCGCGCCATGGCGGGATAAATCGGTTTGCCGTCGGCGCCCTGGAAGGGGGGGGTGAACATGTCGTGACCGAACCAATACCCGAACAGGTGGTTGCGCTGCTCGTTGTCCGACCAGTGCGACAGCACCGAGTGGACGGGCATCAGCACGAACAGCCCCAGCAGCCACCGCAGCGGCGCCCGGGAGCGGCAAACACCGAACATCAGCACCGCCACTCCCGCCAGCGCCAGGGCGAACAGCGCCGTGTCGATTCGCAAAGGGTCCCGGCTTTGGTACAGGACCCGCAGCAACTGGTAGAGACCCGCGCCGAACAGGCCCAAGCCGACCACCGCCACGACGCTGCTGGCGGCCAGGCAGGGGGTGCGCAAGCCTGGTTTGCGGGCGGCGACCACGGCGCCGATCGCGGCCAGGATCAACAACCCAACGGCCCATTTCAACGTGTTGGGCGCCGGATTCTGGTCCAGCAGATTGGCCAGCCCGTAGAGGGCGATGGCCGCGGCGACGGCTCCGCCGTAGAGACCCCAGACCCGGAAGCGCTGGTACTGGGTAATCATCAGCGCGGCGATCAGCGTCAGGCCGAACCCGATCCACATCGCCAGGAAGACGTGCGAGGCGGTGAAGAACACCTTGGTCTGCTCGCGGCTTTGGCGGTCGGGGGTCGGGTTGAGCAGGATCAATAACAGAAAGGCCAGGAACAGGTAGATGGCCGTCGTCCCCACCATCCAGGCGCGCTCCCGTTTTTGCATCCACCGGTAGAAGCCAAACGGCACCAGGCCGATGAGCAGATAGACCAGGTTGAACTCATCGATCGCGCCGTCAAAGTAGATGCGGACCTGGCTGATGAACTTGAGCAGGCTATCGGTCGGATTGGTTTTCTCGTATTGGCCGCGGGTCAGGGCATGGAAGAAGCCGTCCACCGTGCGCGGATAGCCCCAGTTCATGGGCGGGTTGGTCATCGAGGTCAACGGCATGTAGAAGTAAAATGCCGCGCCGCAGAACCAGAGCAGCCCGAAGATCAGCACGGCCTTCCATTCGGTGCCCAGGCCGCCGGTCCTGAAGCTGGCCCAGCCGCAGGTCATGATC
>JAGWYX010000565.1 GCA_018969165.1 Verrucomicrobiota bacterium | reverse complement strand
TTATCCCGTTCTCGGGCAATCAAAGCACTTTCTATTTTCGTCCCGTCGTTTAACTCTTTGACGTGATCCCCTAATTCCCTTAGGTTCCATCGCGCATTCTTTAGATACGCAGCATGCTGGGATTCATCATTCGAAAGATCATCGGCACGAAGAACGACCGTGAGCTCAAGAAGCTCTGGCCGGCCGTGGCGCAGATTCACCAGGCCGAGCAGGCCCTCCAGGGCTTGCCCGACGAGGCCCTGCGCCAGAAAACCGCCGAGTGGAAGGCGCGCCTGGCGGCCATCCAGGACAAGACCGAACTGGCCGCCGCCCTGGACCAGTTGCTGCCCGAGGCCTTCGCGGTCGTCAAGAACGCTTGCCGCCGCCTCTACGACCGCAAAGAGAAACTCATGGTCCGCGGCCACGAGATCGTCTGGGACATGATTCCCTTCGACGTTCAACTCGTCGGCGGGATCGGCCTGCACCAGGGCAAGATCGCCGAGATGGCCACCGGCGAAGGCAAGACCCTCGTCGCCACCCTGCCGGTCTATCTCAACGCCCTGACCGGCCGCGGCGTCCACGTCGTCACCGTCAACGATTACCTGGCCGCCCGCGACAGCGAATGGATGGGGGCGGTCTACAGATTTCTGGGCCTGACCGTCGGTTGCATTGTGCACGATCAGACCCCCGACGTGCGGCGCGAGCAATACGCCTGCGACATCACCTACGGCACGAACGCCGAGTTCGGCTTTGATTACCTTCGCGACAACGGCATGGCCGCGCGCCTCGAGGAACAGGTCCAGCGCGGCCATTACTACGCGATCGTGGACGAGGTGGACTCGATTCTCATCGACGAGGCCCGCACCCCGCTGATCATCAGCGGGCCGGCGGTGGTCGCCCTGGACAACCGCTATTACGACCAGTTCAGACCGCCCATCGAGTCGCTGGTCCGCACCCAGCAGCGTCTCTGTGACCGGTTCCTTACCGACGCCGAGAAGCTCCTGCCCCAACTGCACCCGACCGACGGCTCGCAATCGTCGAGCCCCGACGAGTTGCGCCGCGAAATCGGGTTGCTGCTTTACAGGGTCAAACTGGGCCATCCGAAATCCGAAGGGCTGATGAAGCTCCTGGAGGACCCGGACAATCTCCAGATGATGAACAAGGCCGAGCTGGAGCTGCACGCCGACCAGAGCAAGAAGGCCCTTTACGATCAAAAGGAGGAACTGTTTTTTGCCATCGACGAGAAGGGCCATGACGCCGACCTGACCGAGAAGGGCCGCGAGTTCATGAGCCCGAAGGATCCCGAGGCCTTCGTCCTGCCGGACCTGACGGTCGCCTTCCATGAGATCGACGCCGGGCCGGAGGCCGACGTGCGCAAACGGATGGAACTCAAGGCCAAGATTCAGTCCGATTTCGAGACCAAGGCCCAGCAGATCCATTGCATCTCGCAACTCCTCAAGGCCTATTGCCTTTACCAGCGCGACGTCCAATACGTCGTCCAGGAAAACAAGGTCATCATCGTGGACGAGCACACCGGCCGCCTGATGACCGGCCGGCGCTGGAGCGACGGCTTGCACCAGGCCGTCGAGGCCAAGGAAGGCGTCGAGATCGAGCGCGAGACCCAGACCCTGGCCACCATCACCATCCAGAATTACTTCCGGCTCTACCTCAAGCTGGCGGGCATGACCGGCACCGCCGAAACCGAGGCGACCGAGTTCTGGGACATTTACAAGCTGGGAGTGCTGGTGGTCCCGACCAACCGGCCGTGCGTGCGCGACGACGGCAACGACTCGGTCTATAAAACCAAGCGCGAAAAATTCAACGCCGTCCTCGACGAAATCAGCGCCATCCACCAGGAGGGCCGGCCCATCCTGGTCGGCACCATCGCCGTCGAAACCAGCGAGCAACTCTCCCGCCTCCTCAAAAAACGCGGCATCATCCACTCCGTCCTCAACGCCAAATACCACCAGCAAGAGGCCGAAATCATCGCCCGCGCCGGCCAGCGCGGCGCCGTCACCATCGCCACCAACATGGCCGGCCGCGGCACCGACATCAAACTGGGCCCCGGCGTCGCCGAACTGGGCGGCCTCCACGTCATCGGCACCGAACGCCATGAATCCCGCCGGATCGATCGCCAGTTGCGCGGCCGGTGCGCGCGCCAGGGCGACCCCGGCTCGTCCCACTTCTTCATCTCGCTCGAAGACGACCTGATGCGGCTGTTCGGTTCGGACCGGATCGCCCGCTACATGGAGAAATTCGGGCTGGAGGAAGGCCAGGAGCTCCAGCACCCCCTGCTCAACCGCTCGGTCGAGACCGCCCAGAAACGGGTCGAACAGCACAACTTCCAAATCCGCAAGCGGACCCTCGAATACGACGACGTGATGAACAAGCAGCGCGAGGTCATCTACGGCTTCCGCAACGAGATCATCCGCGCCGCCGACGCCCGCGACCGCCTGATGGACATCATGGAGGAGGTCGTTGTCCAAAAGGTGGCCGAACTGGCCGCCACCGAAACCGAGGGCGGGGAGTGGAACGCGCGCGCCCTGGCCGATTGGGTCAATATCAACTTCCCGCTCGGCATGAGCGAGGCGCAAATCACCCAGATCGCCAACGGCGGCACCGAACCCCCGGCCGCCGGCTCGCTCTTCGACGGCTTGAGCCCCGCGCAGTTCGCCGTCTGCCGCCACATCGTCCAACGCGTCCGCGAGGCCTACGAGATGAAGGTCAGCTACGACCAACCGGAGGCCATCCGGGCCATCGAACGCTACACCATCCTCAGCGCCATCGACAAACTGTGGCAGGAACACCTCTATTTCATGGACAGCCTGCGCAATGCCATCGGCCTGCGCGCCTACGGCCAACGCGACCCCTTGATCGAATACAAGGCCGAAGCCTTCAAGGTCTTCGAAGAACTGATGGTCAACATCAAAACCGAGATCTGCCACAATATCTTCCGCAGCGCCTCCAGCCTGATGGCCTTCGAGCAGTTCCTCCGCAAC
The DNA here is from genome assembly GCA_018969165.1 of Verrucomicrobiota bacterium. GTDB lineage: Bacteria > Verrucomicrobiota > Verrucomicrobiia > Limisphaerales > JAGWYX01 > JAGWYX01. The sequence continues at coordinate 743 of JAGWYX010000565.1, read as the reverse complement.
CTCCCCCAGCAAACTGTCCACGCTGACACCGCCGCTTTCGGCCAACCCGCCCCACCCCAGGGCGCCGCCAAACCCAGCGACCTGGTCAGCGAAGCCGCCGACGCCGTCGCCAAGGCCAAACCGGTCCGGGCCGGCCCCAAGGTCGGGCGCAACGATCCCTGCCCCTGCGGGAGCGGCCGGAAATACAAACATTGCTGCGGCCGCAACGGCTAGCGAGTCGTCGCCTCAGACCTCAAGTCACCTTTGTCAGGCACCTGCGATGCTCCTTTCCCTTCGTTCGTTCCGCAGGCGCCTGCCTGTCGGCAGACTGGCGCCTCGCTCACAGCGTCCTTGAACGGTGAAATGCGGTCCGAGGCCCTCGCCCGCCAGGGAGCCGGCCCCGCCGGCCGCGGGTTTGGCGGACGCGCCCTTCCCGCCTTGCCATTCGCAGCCTCCGTGCGCGGCGTGAAGGCCCCGCCGGCCCCGGGGGCTCCCGTCATGTTAAATCATTGACCGCAAGCAGGTTGAGGACCAGGCGTTCGCGTTAAACTAAATGTTGTCAAATTCATTAACCCGATTTATTCTGTAACCGATACGCACAGTGCAACGTCATGCATCACAACACGCATTCATCCTCATCAACGCTATGAAAAAAGCATTATCCCTCTCCTTACCCGTCATCGCGGGGTTGCTCCTGTTCGCAGTGGCCGCCCCGAGCTTCGCCGCCGAAGGCGGCAAGGGCCGAGTCCGGACCATCACCGGCA
>JAGWYX010000564.1 GCA_018969165.1 Verrucomicrobiota bacterium | reverse complement strand
TTTTGGACTGCTGGAGCAGGCGCGGGAATTGCACCGTGCCACCGGCGGCGCCTTCGACATCACGATTGCCCCGTTGATGCGCTGCTGGGGGTTCGTGCGGGATACCGGCCATTTCCCGGAGCCCGATGAACTGGCCGCGGCCCGCGCCAAGGTGGGCATGGACCTGGTGGAGTTCAACGCGGCGGATTGGACCATCCGGTTCCGACGCGAGGGCGTCATGCTGGATCTGGGAGCGATCGGCAAAGGTTACGCGCTGGAGTGCGCGGCCGAACGGTTGCGCGACCTCGAGATCGCCAGCGCCCTCCTGCACGGCGGCACCAGTACGGTTTACGCCCTCGGCACCCAACCCGACGGTCAACCCTGGAAGGTGACCATCCCCCACCCGGTGACCGGCGCGGCGGCCTTTGGCCTGGCGACGGCCTTCGCACCCGCCGGTCATCCGGCGGGCGACCCGCCCTTGGCCGTGGTTTCGTTGCGAGACGAGTCGCTGTCAGTCTCGGCGGTATGGGGCAAGGCCTTCGAAGCCGATGGCCGCATTTACGGGCATGTGCTCGATCCGCGCACCGGCGCCCCGGTCGTGGGGGCGGTCCTGGCCGCCGTCGTGCTGCCGTCGGCGACCGAGACCGACGCGCTCTCGACGGCGCTGCTCACGCTGGGAATTGGCGGCCTCGAGACGATCACCGCGCTCCGGCCTGGCGCCCGGCTGCTGGTGGCCGAACCGACGGGCGACCGAAAAGACTTCGCGATTCGTGCCCAAGGGATTTCCCTGCTCACCTGAAGGACGATGCGCCGGGCAGTGTCCGAATTTGCGGTTGGCGCGCGAGTCTGTGACTCGCAGCAGCTTGATTTTGAAGCTGCCGTGCTGCGGCTCAGACCGCCGCGCTCCGAAATCAGGACACTGCCGTGCGCCGGCGGTCGTTGACCCCAGGATCATCACGCCCCCGCTGTCCTCATGGCTGTTGTTGCGCTGATCGCGCTTGACCGGGTTACGGGCTTTGCCCCAGGCGGTAGAAGCGGCTCGGAAAGGCGGCGGTATTGGTGTCGAGATAGCTCCAGTTGCCATTGGCATCGGCGGCGTTGGTGTCCAGCGGTTGCCACTGGACCGGCGGCTCGAGGTTGGCCGCGACCTGCAACAGATAGGAGGCCCCAGGCGATCCGCTTAACTGGAGGAGCACCGCGCGTCCCGGTGCCAGGCTGACCCCCAGCGGCGGCATGGCCATGGTGACGGTCGCAACCAGGCTGGTCACCGTCCCGTAGGCATTCGAGACGATGACCCGGTAATTGCCGGTCTCCGCGGCTGAGATGCCGGGGATGGTCAAGGTCGGCTGGCCCACCGCGGTCACTTTGCGGATGCGGTTGTTGAATGTATCCGCGATGAGCAGGTTGCCAGATGCGTCCATTCCCACGCCGAACGGATCGGTCAGGATCGCGCTGGTGGCCGAGCCCCCGTCGCCCCCGTAGCCGAAATGGCCGTTGCCGGCCACCGTCGTGAGGAGGCCGTTGGTCCCGATTTTGCGGATGCGGTAGTTCAAGCTGTCAGCGACGAACAGGTTGCCGCGAGGGTCAACGACGATCCCCTGTGGGCTGTTCAAGGTGGCGTTGGTGGCCGCCCCGCCATCACCGGAGTAGCCCGGTTTGCCGCTGCCGGCGACAGTGCTAATGACGCCGTTGGTATCGACCCTGCGGATGCGGTTGTTGAATCCGTCGGCAATGAACAGATTGCCCAAACCGTCCACGGCCACCGAGGCCGGATTGCTGAGACTGGCATTGGTCGCGGCGCCGCCGTCACCGCTGTAGCCGATCCTGCCGTTGCCGGCGACGGTGCGAATGAGGCCGGCAGCGTCCACCTCCCGGATACGGTGATTGCCCGTATCGGCAATGAACAAGTTGCCAGAACCATCCACGGCCACGCCGTTGGGATACTGGAGACTGGCGTTGGTCGCGGCGCCGCCGTCACCGACGTAGCTGGCTCGGCCGTTGCCGGCGACGGTGGTGATCGTCCCGTCAGGGCTCACCTGGCGGATGCGCTGGTTGCCGGTGTCGGCGATGAACAGGTTGCCGTTGGTGTCCACCGCCACGCCCGAAGGAAAGGCCAGGCGGGCGGCAGTGGCCGCGCCACCGTCTCCTGGAAGACTGGTTCCGCCACCCGCCACGGTGACGATGCTGCCGTCCAAACTGACTTGCCGGATGCGGTCGTTCCCCATATCGGCGATGAACAGGTTGCCCGATGGGTCCGTGGTGACGGCTGAGGGATTGCTTAAGGCGGCGCCGGTCGCCGCGTCGCCGTCCCCGGCGAAGCCGCGCTTGCCGTTGCCCGCCACGGTGGTGATGATGGTGTCGGAAATGTCCGCGCCGTTGAACTGCCATTGGTAAGTCAACGGGGTCGGGCCCACCGCGGCCACCTGCAACACCAGGGTCTGCCCCGGCACCGCCACCTGGCTGGCCGGTTGCCGGATGATCGTGGGCGCCAGAACCACGCTCACCCGCGCCACCTGGCTGGTCACCGCGCCGTAGGGGTTGGTAACCGTGACCTGGTAATCTCCGGCGTCGGTGGGCGCGATCTTGTTGAGGGTCAGAATGGGAAGGGCGGACAGAATTACCTCGCGGACGCGCGAGTTTCCATTGTCGGCGATGAACAACCGGCCTGAATGGTCCACCGCCACGCCGAGCGGTTGGTTGAGGCTGGCGTTGGTGGCGGCCCCGCCGTCGCCCGCATAACCCTGGACCCCATCCCCCGCAACGGTGCGGATGAGGCCGTTGGTATCCACGCTCCGGACGCGGTTGTTGTAGCGATCGGCCACGAACAAGGTCCCGGTCGGACCGAGGGCGATCCCGGTGGGATTGGCCAGGCCGGTATTAGTTGCCGCGCCGCCATCACCTGCGTAGCCGTAGCTGCCATTGCCGGCCACGGCAGATATGAGACCGTTGGTGTCCACCTTGCGCACCAGATTGTTGCCGGTGTCGGCGATGAACAGGTTGCCGGCGCTGTCCACCGCCACGTCCGCCGGGGCGTTCAAGACCGCGTTGGTGGCCTGGCCGCCGTCTCCGGCATATCCCTGGGTCCCGTTGCCGGCCACCGTCCGGATCAGGCCCTGGGCCGTGATCTTGCGGATCACATGCACGAACGGGTCCGCGACGAACAGGTTGTCGGCGGCGTCCACCGCAATCCCGGCCGGGAACCAGAGGCTGGCATTGGTCGCCGCGCCGCCGTCTCCCGAATAACCTTGGATGCCGTTGCCGGCCATGGTGGTGATGAGCCCGTTGGTGGCTACTCTGCGAATGCACCGGTTCCACGAATCGGCAATGTAGAGGTTGCCGGCGGCATCCACGGCCACGCCGGTCGGACCGGTCAAGCTGGCGTTGACGGCGAGGCCGCCGTCGCCGGAGTAACCTTGGGTGCCGTTGCCGGCCGCGGTGGTGATCGTGCCGTTGGTGGACACACGGCGGATGCAGTTGTTCCAGGTATCCGCGATGTACAAATTGCCCGCGCTGTCCAGCGCCACGGCGGAGGGATTGGCCAGGCTGGCGTCCAGCGCCGCGCCGCCGTCGCCGCTGTAGCTCTGCGTCCCGTTGCCCGCCACGGTGTTGATCAGGCTCGCGGGCAGGTTCGTGCCGTTGAATTGCCATTGGTAGGCGAGCGGGCTTGCGCCGACCGCCGTCACCTGCAGGGTGATGCTGCCACCAATCAGGGCGGTCCGGTCGGTAGGCTGGAGCAGAATGGTC
>JAGWYX010000563.1 GCA_018969165.1 Verrucomicrobiota bacterium | reverse complement strand
CCGGCTTTCGGGGCGGAGGATCAGCCGGTGCCCGAGCACGTGTGGGGCGATTTGTTTCACGTCGTCGGGCATCACGAAATCGAAGCTGTGAATGGCGGCGAAGGCCTGGGCGCAGCGGAACAGGGCGATCGAGGCCCGCGGGCTGCCGCCGAGGATCAGGTCGTGATGATCGCGCGTGGCCTGCATGAGTTGCACGATGTAGTGGCTCACCTTGTCATCCACGTGCACCGCGCGCACGGCCTGCTGGCAGGCGACGATCTCATCGGCAGTCGCCACCGGCTCCAACGTTTCAATCGGGTGCTGCAACTGCAGCCGCCCGAGCATGGCGGTCTCGGCCTCGAACCGCGGGTAGCCCAGGCGCAGCCGCACCAGGAACCGGTCAAGCTGCGCCTCCGGCAGCGGGAAGGTGCCTTCGTGGTCGATCGGGTTTTGGGTGGCAATCAGGAGGAACGGCGGGGTGAGATCGTAATTGGCGCCGTCGGCGGTGACGCGGCGCTCGGCCATGGCTTCGAGCAAGGCGGCCTGGGCGCGGGGCGTGGCGCGGTTGATCTCGTCCGCCAGCACGATTTGCGCGAACAATGGCCCGGGGCGAAACTCGAAGTCAGTGGTCTTGGGATTGAAGATCGAGCTGCCGGTGATGTCGTTGGGTAACAGGTCTGGCGTGCACTGGATGCGTTTAAACGTGCACCCGATGCTGCGCGACAGGGCTCGAGCCAGCATCGTCTTGGCCACGCCGGGCACGTCTTCGAGCAGCACGTGGCCTTCGGCCAAATACGCCATCAACGTCAGCACGATCTCGTCATGCTTGCCGACGACCACGCGCTCGATGTTCTCGAGGACGCGATTGGCGACGGGTGTGACCGCGGACGCGGCCGGTTCGCGTTCGGCGGGTCTTTGCGACGGCACCTTCGGGAGGCGCACGGTGGGGACGGGCGGGCCGGCGAGGACGGTCGAGGTGCCACAGTTCGGGCAACTGGCTTGCTGGCCGGCCAGCTCGTCGGGAAACTCGAGGTGTTGTCCGCAGGCGGCGCAAATGCTCTTGGCCATGAAGCGACTCCGTTGTTGGTTACCGACCGCATTCGACCCCAGTCCCCGGTCCGGTGACAAGGAAAAAGGGGTTCGGATGCAGCCAGGCACGGAATGCAATCAGCCGTCCGACGCCAAAAGGAGCGGAGAGAAACCTTTGGAGAGCGCCAGGACTGGCACACTCCATAACCTGGCGGCTGATGGGAAGTCTCGATTCGCGCTGGTGAGGCAATGGGCCCCTGCACCGCGGCACCTCCTCTCGCGCCCAGCGGGCACCCTCTCCTCCGCTGGCAGCGGAGGAGAGGGCCGAGGAGGGCGGCCTACCCCCCGGTAGCAGCCGACGTGAGTCGGCTCCAATTCGTTGGCGATCTGATGGAGCGGACTGACGTCCGCCGCCACCGGGTTCATGGGGAGCAAGCGCGGGATGGACGGGCGGTGTCCGAATTTGCGGTTGGAGCGCGAGTCTGTGACTCGCAGCAGCTTGATTTTGAAGCTGCAGTGCTGCGGCTCATAGAGCCGCGCTCCGAAATCAGGACACTGCCCATGGACGCCAAAACTTGACTTGCGCCGACCAGCATCCTTGAATTGTGTAACTGGCTGTTATCAATTCAAGGGTTCGAGTGAAACTGCTTTTCATCGGCGACATCGTTGGCGAGCCGGGTCGTCGCGCGATCAAACAGCTCGTGCCGCGTCTGCGGCGCGAGTTGCGCCTGGATGCGGTGATCGCCAACGGCGAGAACGCCGCTGGCGGCTCGGGCATCACCCCCAACACCGCCACCGAGATCTTCGACGCCGGCGTGGACCTTATCACGACCGGCGACCATCTCTGGGACCAAAAAGACGTCAGTGCCCTGCTGCAACACGAGCCCCGCTTCCTCCGCCCCCTCAATTACCCGCCCGGGACGATCGGACAGGGAAGCGCGGTGTTCACGATCCAGAGTCCGGAGTCCAAAGTCCAAAGTCCGATGTCCGAAATCCGAAGGGCGGACGCCACAAGCCAGGCGTCGGAGGCCGGTGGGCGGGGGCGGGCTGCGGTCGCGGTGTTGAACCTGCAGGGTCGAACGTTTATGGCGCCGCTCGAAAACCCGTTCCTGCTGGCGGCGGCCGAGGTGGCCAGGCTGCGCGCGCGAACCCGCTGCATTCTGGTCGATTTCCACGCCGAGGCGACCTCGGAAAAGATCGCGTTGGCGCGGATGCTCGACGGGCAGGTCAGCGCGGTGATCGGCACGCACACGCACGTGCAGACGGCCGACGAGCAGATTTTTCCCGGTGGCACCGCGTTTCTGTGCGACGCCGGGTTCACCGGGGCGCACGAGAGCATCCTCGGCCGCGAAATCGAACCGATCATCAAACGGTTTCTGACGAACACACCGCAACGGTTCGAGGTCGCCAAGCACCGGGTACTGCTGCAGGGCGCCTTGCTTGAACTGGACGACGCCGCTGGCCGGGCCGTCAGCATTCGGCGGGTGTCGGAGGCCCTGGTAACGGATGGAAACTGACGGGCCGACCCGAGTGGCTAGCGAGGCGTCGCCTCAGACCATCGGTCGGCTTTGCGCGCCTATTCGGTTCTTTTATTCATCCGACTGATTCCTCCGCGCGCCTCGCTGAGAGAGTCCTTGAGGCGGAAGACGCAGGCGGCGAGAGAGGCGGCAAAACTTGATCTGATACAGCTCGCGGTGCATGCCATCCCCACGTGGGGGGGGTGTCCGACAATTCAGGTTTGCGCTGCGGGGTTTCCGAGGCTATTGGAAGGCCGATGCCTAAACCGCTTAAATCGCAATGGGATTTCGGGGAGTTGTTCCCGCCGGAGGCGACGCGCCGAATCCTGTCTGTGTCGGAACTGACCGGCAACGTCCGGCGCTTGCTCGAAGGCCAAATCGGCCGTGTGTGGGTCACCGGCGAAATCTCGAACCTCCGCGCCCAGAGCTCCGGGCATATCTATTTCACGCTTAAAGACCCGGGCGCGCAGTTGAACTGCGTCCTGTTTCGCGGTGAAGCCGTCGCCCACCGGGAGCTGCTCCGGGATGGTCAGAAGGTGGTCCTGCGCGGGGAACTCACCGTCTATGAACCGCGCGGCCAATACCAGTTGCGCGTCGAGGCCATCGAACTCCAGGGTGTGGGCGCGCTGCAAATGGCCTTCGAGCGGCTCAAGGAAAGGCTGAACGCCGAGGGATTGTTCGCACCCGAGCGAAAACGGCCGCTGCCACGGTTCCCGCGGCGGATTGGGCTGGTGACTTCACCCACCGGCGCGGCGATTCGCGATGTGCTGCATGTCATGGCGCGGCGCTACGCCGGCGTGGAGTTGATGCTGGCGCCATGCCGGGTCCAGGGCGAGGGTGCCGCGGAGGAAATCGCCGGCGCGATCCGCCTCCTCAACCAGTGGTCGGCGAGTCGGGGCGCGTCGGGGTTGGACCTCATTGTGGTCACCCGCGGTGGCGGGAGTCTCGAAGATTTGTGGGCGTTCAACGAGGAAGTGGTAGCGCGCGCCATCTTCGACTCCGCCGTGCCGGTCGTCTCGGCGGTGGGCCACGAGATCGATTTCACGATCAGCGACTTCGTGGCCGACGTTCGGGCCGCGACACCGAGCGCCGCCGCTGAAATCGTCACGGAAGGCTACGTCGGCAGCCGCCCTTTCGTGACCGAGGCCCCCGCGCGTTTGCGGCGGGCGATCCTGGACCGGCTCGACGCCTGGGGTGAA
>JAGWYX010000562.1 GCA_018969165.1 Verrucomicrobiota bacterium | reverse complement strand
GGCTGACTCTGGCGATTACGCGGTGACGATCACCAATGGGTATGGGAGTGTGACCAGCCGGGTGGCAACGGTGCTGGTGGCCTTGCCGCCGCAGATCACGCGGCAACCGATCAGCCAGGTGGTTGCCAGCGGGGGAGCGGTCAGCTTGTTGGTGACGGCCGCGGGCGCCGGGCCATTGAGCTACCGATGGCAATTCAACGGCAGCAATCTTCCCGCGGATATGATCAGCACCGTTGCGGGAGGCGGGGTGGGTGATGGTCGGGCGGCAACCAACGCCACCGTGATGCAACCCACCGGTGTGGCGTGGGATTCGGCCGGCAATTTTTATTTCACCGACAGCGGGAACCGGCGAGTCCGCAAGGTGGATGCGCATGGCATTATCAGCACCGTGGCGGGGAACGGTGGAGGAGGCTACGCCGGAGACGGCGGGGCCGCTACCAATGCCAGCCTGGGCTACCCGGCGGGGTTGGCGCTGGACGCGGCCGGCAATCTGTTCATTGCCGACCAGGATAACAACCGCGTTCGCAAGGTGGACACCGTCGGCATCATCACCACGGTGGCGGGCGATGGTCGATTCAGGCCAGACGGAGACGGTGGTGCGGCCACGAACGCCAGCCTGGCCAGTCCCCTGGCCTTGGCGCTGGACGCGGCCGGCGATTTGTTCATTGCCGACCAGGGCAACAACCGGATTCGCAAGGTGCAGCCTGATGGCATTATCACCACCGTGGCGGGCGACGGCACCGCCGGTTATTCTGGGGATGGCGGTGCGGCGACCAATGCCAGCCTGAACCAGCCAGCCGGCCTGGCGGTGGACGCCGCCGGCAACCTCTTCATCGCCGATCAGGGCAACAGCCGGGTTCGCAAGCTGGACACCAACGGCATCCTCACCACGGTGGCGGGTGCAGGGCGGTTTGCCTTCTCCGGGGACGGCGGTGCGGCGACCAATGCCAGCCTGAGCAATCCAGCCGGGCTGGCGATGGACACCGCGGGCGACTTGTACCTCGCCGACCAAGGCAACAACCGCATTCGCAAGGTGGACACCCGTGGCATCATCACCACCGTGGCGGGCAACGGCCAGTTCGGTTACTTCGGCGACGGCGCGCTGGCGACCAAAGCCCGGCTGAACAGCCCTTCCAGCGTGGCGGTGGACCGCGCTGGAAAGCTGTTGATCGTGGACCAGTTCAACAACCTGGTTCGCGGGGTGGACACGAACGGCATTATCAGCACGGTGGCCGGCAGTTGGACAGCATCTGTCTATGACGGCGGTCCGGCGACCGAGGCCGCCTTGCGTTCTCCTGCCGGCGTGGCCGTGGACACCTCGGGGAACCTGTTTATTGCGGACACTTGGAATAACCGCATTCGCAAGGTGCAGCCCGACGGTCTCATCACCACCGTGGCGGGCGGCGAAATGTTCGGCTACGTCGGGGATGGTGGGGCCGCCACCAACGCCGGCCTGGCCAGTCCTTCGGGCGTGGCCGTGGACGCCGCGGGGGACCTGTTCATTGCGGACACCTGGAACAATCGCATTCGCAAGGTGCAGCCCAACGGCATCATCCGCACCGTGGCGGGCGGCGGCAGGTTCGGCTACGTCGGGGATGGCGGGGCCGCCACCAACGCTGGTCTGGCCAGTCCTTTGGGTGTGGCCGTGGACAGCTCGGGGAACCTGTTCATCGCGGACACTGGGGACAGTCGCGTTCGCAAGGTGGACACTCACGGCATGATCACCACCGCGGCTGGCAATGGCCAATGCGGCTACTATGGCGACGGCGGCGCGGCGACGAACGCCGCACTGTGCCGCCCCGGCGGCGTGGCGGTGGACACCGCGGGCAACGTGTTCATCGCGGATCAAGGCAACAACTGCGTTCGCAAGGTGGACAGTCAGGGCAACATCACGACGGTCGCTGGCAATGGCTCGGCCGGCTACTTCGGGGACGGCGGCGCGGCGACCAATGCCGGCCTGGGCTACCCGACGGGCCTGGCGTTGGACACTGCCGGCAACATGTTCATCGCGGACACTTGGAACAACCGGATTCGCAAGGTGGACCCCGATGGAATCATTACGACAGTGGCCGGCGACGGTAGGTCCGGCTATTCAGGTGATGGCGGGGCGGCGACCAATGCCAGCCTGGCCAACCCTTCAGGCGTGGCTGCGCGTGGTCCCGGGAACTTCTTCATCGCGGATACCCAGAATTCGCGCGTGCGCAAGGTCCTCCTTTCGGACCTGCCGCTGCTGACCCTTGGCAGTGTCTCCGCGGCGGATGCGGGCGATTACTGGGTGATCGTCAGCAACCCTTTTGGGAGTGTCACCAGCCTGGTTGCCACGGTCACCATCGGGACGCCGCCGTTGACGTTGAGCCTGGAGGTTGGTCCGCCGGTTTTGGTGCGATTGAGCGGAAGTCCCGGCATGGCGTACTTGCTGCAGGCCGCCACCAACCTGGTGCCGCCAGTGCAGTGGCAATCCATCTTCACCAATGCTACCGACTTGAACGGGACCTCGAGTCTGCTGGACACCAACGCCGCGGGGCTGCCGGCGCGGTTTTACCGGGCGCAACCGGTTCCCTAGCGAGGCGCGCCTCCGACCTCATTCCGGTTCCGTCCGTGTATTCTCGGTTTTCGTCTTCTAACTCTCTCTGCTCTGAGCGCGCCTCGCTCAGAGGGTCGTTGCGGAGGAAAGAGACGCCCGTACCAGCCGATCTCCTTTTGGAGCGCGGGTCTGCGACCCGCAGCGGCGGCGAATTGGACGGGGCCTGGAATCATATTCAATCCCAATTGCAGGGCGAGCGCGCTGCGGCTCACAGAGCCGCGCTCCGGCCCAAAATTGCTGCGCCCGAACTGTGCTGGAATTTGACTTGGTTACAACAAGTTCCGCGGTTCAAGGACTCGAGCGAGGCCCGCCTCAGACCGCCGAACCGACGGAGATCGCGGATTCGGACCGCGAGTTGCCCTCAACTCGCAGCGCGCCGGCAGGGAATAGGTCGGCGGATGTGCTTTGGTCATTGGCGTTCCGGGGCCGTTGCGGCTTGGGACAAGCCGCGGTCCGGAGGCCCGACCGCCGGTCATTTGAAGCCTGGCAAAGGTGGCCTGAGGTCTGAGGGGACGCCGCGCTAGGGCAACACGTCGAGGCAGCGCCGCAGCTCGGCGTCGGTGTTGTAGAAATGGGGCGAGAGCCGGATGTATCGGTTGCCGGCGCGGTCGGCGCGGAGCGAAGTGACGACGTTGGCCTGTACGAGTTGCACGTGCAACGCCGCCATGTCGGTGTTTGGGCGGTGGAACGTGACGATGGCGCCGGTGTTGGTGGGCGGCGCATCGGCGTGCAAGACGGTGTAGCCCTTGGCTTGGAGCGCCGGCACCAACCAGGCACGCTTGCGCCAGAGTTCGGCGGCAATGGTGTCAATGCCGAGCTCGAGCAGCAGTTCCATGGCCGCGTGCATGCCGACCAGCCCGAGCCAGTTTCCGGTGCCGGCCTCGTAGCGGCGGGCGTCGGGCCGGAAAACGAGTTGTTCCTGCGCGACGAAGTTCGGGCAGTGGACGTTGTGCCAGCCATAGACCGGGGGGCGCAATTTGTCCTGGAGCGACTGGCGGACATAAAGGACGCCGGCCGCGCAGGGGCCGAGGAGCCATTTGTGCGCGTCGGCCGCCAGGAAATCGACGTGCTCGACGTGGGTGGGAAACGCGCCGAGGGTCTGGATGCCATCGACGCAAAACAGGATATTGCGGGTGTGCAGGTAGGCCCCGA
>JAGWYX010000561.1 GCA_018969165.1 Verrucomicrobiota bacterium | reverse complement strand
CCACCCATTCCGGTGCATCGTCCCGAGGCATGGGCAATCGTGAAAGCAGGCTCTCCACCAACCCGGTAGCAGCGGACGTGAGTCCGCTCATTCTTTCCTCCGAGGCAGTCAGAGCCGACTTACGTCGGCTGCTACGGGGCCCGCTTCGGTTCATGGCCGCGTTGCAGGGCCGAAATCGACGCAGCCGCGCCACCCTACCACTGTCCCTGGTTGTCCTTGGCTTGGCGCTTACCCTCGCCACCTCGCTCTTCGCCCAGTCCTCCTTTGTGCCCGAGGGCGGCGAATACAGCCCCACCGGCACCTTGCCGGGCGACCAGACGTTTCCGGACGTGAGCCTCAGTCCCACCGGCGGCTACGTCGTCTGGCAGGATAATGTCACCGATGGCGACGGCCTCGGCATCAGCGCCCAGAAGCTCGATTCGGACTTGTCCGGCACCCTCAGCGCCTTTCGTGTCAATCAAATCGGCGCCGGCGACCAGGAAAATCCCCGCGTCGCCCTCCTGAAAAACGGCGGGGCAGCTTTTGTCTGGCAAGGCGGTCCCTACGGTTTCCAGCACATTTACGCCCGCTTTCTCAATCCGGACGGCACCTTCGCCACCGGCGACCTGCTGGTCAATACCTACACCAATAACCAGCAGATCACCCCGGCAATCGCCGCCCTGCCCGATGGCAGCGCGATCGTCGTCTGGGCCAGCGACGGCGAAGACGGCGACAAGCTCGGCGTCTATGGCCAGCGCCTCTCGGCCACCGGCCAGCCGCTGGGCGGTGAATTTCAAGTCAACCAGACCACGCCGCTGAATCAGCGCTCGCCCGCCGTCGCCGCGCTGGCCAACGGCGACTTTGTGGTGACCTGGATTTCCGAGAGCTTGGCCGGGGTGGTCAATGGCCTCCCGCCAGCCGGGATGACACCCGATTTCTCCAGCGGTCACGGCGCCGAAATCTACGCGGTCGATGTCTTCGGCCGGATCTACGACCCGAATGGCAACCCGGTCACCGACGAGTTCAAGGCCAATAGCCAGCCCAAGACCTGCGCCAACCCGGCCGTCAGTGGCGCCGCCGATGGCGGGTTCGCCGTCACTTGGTCCGAATATGTCGGCACCGTGGTCACCAACGGCGTTACCAGCACGAACGGATGGGATATCGCCGCGCGCTGTTTCGATGGCCAAGCCAACCCCAAGGCCGATGAGTTCATCGTCAACAACTACACTTATGGCGACCAGTATTCGCCTCGACTCAACACCGTTGGCGCGACTCACCTGGTCGCCTGGACCAGCCTCGCCCAGGACGGCTCGCGCGAGGGTGTCTATGGCCAGCTCGTCACCCAGGATGGCAAACCCGTCGGACCCGAGTTTCGTGTCAACACCACCACCGTCAGCCAGCAATTCCAGCAGGCGGTTGGCTCGGACGGTTCGAGTCGGTTCCTGGTGGCCTGGTCGAGCTTTGTCGGCGGCGTCGGCAGCTTCGATATCTTCGCCCAGCGTTACGCGGCTTCGTCCGCCCCGCCCCGGCCGGCGGCGCCCTACGTCTCGGCCCTCAGCCAAAGCCGCTTGAGCGTCACTTGGCCACCCCTGGCCGGCTACACCGTGGACCATTACGAGGTCTATGCCGACTCGAACCCGGCCCCCGCCATCGTGACCAGCAACTCCTGGACGATGACCGGCCTGGCGCCCAGCAGCACCCACACCTTCCAGTTGCTCTACCAGTTGAGCGACGGCGAGCGCTCCCCCCGCTCCGACACCGCCTCGGGCACCACCTGGGGCGAGGACTTGACCGGCCCGAACGGCATCCCGGATGGCCTGCCGGACGATTGGGAAGCCAAATACTTCGGACCCGACCCGACGAAGTGGCCGGACCCGAACGCGGACACCGACGGCGATGGGGCGAGCAATTTCCAGGAATTCCTGGCCGGCACCGACCCGACCAATCCCAGCAGCGTCCTCAAGCAGAGTGTCACCGTCAACAGCCAGGGCGCCTGGCTGAACTGGAACACCCAGCCCGGCTTCATCTACCAGGTCGAATCCTCGAGCGACCTGAAATCCTGGAGTAACTTCGGCAACCCGCGGTTCGCCCCGGGCACCACTGACGCGGTGACCATCTCGATTGGCGGCAACATGACCTATTACCGGATCATCCGCGTGCGTTGAAGACGTGATCCTATGCAGCGTTTAACTCGAACCTTTTTGCTCGCGCTGATGGTGGCTGGCGGGGCGCACCAGGCCGCCGCCTTCTCGTTGCTGGGCAACCTGGCTACCTGGCAGACCGCGGCGCTCAACTACGGATGGCATATCACCGGGACCCAGAACAACATCGGTGGCCCTCAGAATATCGCCGAAGGTTATCGCTGGAACCAACCCACCATCTACTACGCGGTGGACGAGTCGTTCCTGAAGTATTTCGGCCAGACCGGTGCTGCCGAAATCGACAAGGCCGTCGCCGTCCTGAACAACCTTCCCCCTGCCTCGCAAATCAACCTCAACAATTATGGCTTGAAAACCGAGCGGATCAATTACCAGGCCCAAGCCCTCGGGTTGCTCGATTTGAAGACCTCCGCCCTCCAGTCGCTGGTCCAGGAGCTGGGAATGGGAGACCCGGAACAGGCCCTGTTCGTCCTGCGCACGCGCTGGACCACGCAGTTCAGCACGAACTATTACGTCATCAACCGGAACTTCGACCCCAGCACCTTCCAGTCCAGCGCCTATATCAACGGCGACCTCTGGACGTTCATTACCATTCTGGATAACCAGATTGTTCCTATCAGCGCGGCGATCATCCAGCGGGTCGATCCCTTGGCCTACGGAGATCCGGTGACCGCCGACGGGAATTCCGGGGTCAGCAGCATCAACCTCGTACCGCGGGTCGGCAAGTTCTTCCTCGGGTTCACCCGGGATGATGCCGCTTCCTACCGGTATCTCTATAACCCGCTCAACCTGGCGGTGGAAAACGCGCCCACCAACAGCTTCATCCCGGCCCTGGGCACCACCCTCAACCTGCCCGTGTCCGGCGTCGGCGGCTTCTCCGGGTCGCCCTGGCTCCCGGTCGGTGCCACCAGCGGTGCGACGGGCACCAACTGGGTGCCGATCGTGATCTCGACCAACGCGGCCGCCGGACTCACCAACGCCGCCGGCACCGTCAGCAATCTCGTCGTTGATGTCGCCCTGCGCCCGGGTCGCGACCACATCCGGTTTCAAAAGATTCAGTACGACTCGCTCTTGGGTGTGACCATCGATCCGTTCGTGGACCAGTTCACCGATGTCTATCTGACCAATGGCGTCCTCCAATCCCAGAACGTCCTGCGGATTGTCACCCAGCCGGATATTGTCTTTACCGCGGCGGACCTGTTCAGCGACGGCCAGGACTGGTTGATGATGTCGCGCACCACGGGCTGGCTGAACGAGGCCGCGAATAACCGGTCGATCAATCCGAATGCCTTCGCCGCCGATACCGGTCCCGGATTGGTTTCCCCCCCGGTGGTGATCGCTTTCAACTGGAATACGCCAGCCTACTGGGGTGTCTTCCTCGGACCCGGCGCCGCTTTCCTCAGCCAGGATACGGTAAGCATCTTCCCGATCTGGGGTTCTTTTGACGGCAGCACCAACGCCCCGGTGATTTACCCGAGCAGCCTCACCTTCGAACAACTCGAACAGCGGGCCCTGCGCGGGCCCTGACCGGCCGGTGACACAAGTTCCATTCATCGTTATGAAGCGCTTTTGGTTCTCGGCAATGTTGGCGGTGTCAG
>JAGWYX010000560.1 GCA_018969165.1 Verrucomicrobiota bacterium | reverse complement strand
CGCGTCGCCAGCGCGAACACGGCACACGACCTCGGCTTGCCACTCTTTTTTGCTTATCAGCGTGGAGATGTCGTTCGGATCGATCTCGTGAAGTCGCTTCTCGGCAAAACCGCGGGCCAAGAACATCAGGTACGAGGTTAGAGCGTTATGGCGTTTGCGGCTCACCAGGCGCTTTCGATCCGCCAGGAATTCCTGAACGGCTTCCGAGGTGGGCTTGGGAGTAATCGGTTTTTCGGGGCGGTGTTGTCGTCAGTGCTGGCAGGCGGCCAGGAGATCATCTGTGCCACCCAGGATGTTGACCGCTTGGGTGAAAAGGGAGCAGGCGGGCAGCAGCGTCAGCCCTGTGGGCTGCAAGTTGTCCAGCGACTTACGAATTTCCACTCGGAGATCATCTTCCCATTGCAAGACCTCCGTTCGGCCACTCGCGGTGGCCTCGGCGACCTCAGCAGCCTTTGTCTTGGCTGCGGCGAAATCCGCGAAGGTCCAGACCTTGCGCCGGCCGGCGCTGTAGTCGGGCACGAGGTAGTTGGTGTACTCGGTTCCATTTTTAGTCTGCTTGCGCGAGTAACCGGGTACCTTGACGTTGCCACGTTTGACCGTGAAAGCCGGCTTACGATTTTTTGATTCAGTTGCCATACGCAGTCCAAGAACTGAGTTACTTGGCTGCGTAACCAAAATCGTGTTGGGAATCTGTTGGGAAAATCCAGCCCCAACGCCCGAACCACGCGAAAACCCCCGAAAACAAGGCGATTGGGTCGAGCTTGCCGCCGCGTGCGATGCGGAACGGCTTTTTCATTGAAAACGCCCATTTCCTTGGGCTTTGGACTTTGGCGGGCGCCAAATGGGGCTTGCCTTTCCGTGGTGGGCAGGCTACCAAGCCACGGGATGTGCGCTGCGAACGCGACCTGTGAGGTTCGACCGTATTCGGCTGCTCCATGAAAAGACTGTGGGGGTCCATCGTCGGGCTTATTCTCGTCCTTTCGGTGCCGGTCACGCTCCTCCTGGTTCAAGGCAAGCACGCGGTGTCCGCGGCGGGGGTGGCCGGAGGCGCGGTGTCCCAAGGCCCGGCTCGGGTCCAACCGGCGGTGCCGGGAGTCACGCCGCGGCCTGGCCGGGCATCCGCGGCCCTGCCGGCGACGCGTCTGACTCCGGCGCGCGAGCGACGCGCGTTTGACGCGTTTACGGATTGGACGCATGCGTATCTGGCGGCCCCGCCGGCCGAACAGGCGCGGCTCGAAGCCGAAGGCATCGTGCGGGCCCGGGTGCGTCGGCAGTCGCTGGCGGCGCTGATCCAAACCGACCCGCAACGCGCCCTCGAATTGGCCGTCCCCTGGTCGGTGCGCCAACGGCTGCCGCCGTCGGTGACCGGGCTCTTGGAGGAGCCGGTGAGCGGCCGGGGCGACTTCCAGGTCTTTGCCGCGGTGCCGATGCCGGGCCAACTCGATCCGGTGTCACCGATCACGCGGTTCGTTACGCTGGGCCGTCAGACGTACCAGGCCTACGTCTATGGGCGTCGTCGCCAGGAGTTGACCCGGAGCCGCGTGCCGCTGCACGGGATCGCGCTCGGTTCGGCGCTGGCGGTGGCGGAGGAGCCGGGGCGCGTGGTGGAGCCCGCCGAGGCGGCGGCGCTGCGAGCGGCTGGCGCGACTGACGGCGGTGACACGTGCGCGGTGTGCGGTCTGGCTTCGACACGGCTCGGCCAGCAGACCTGGCTGGAGTATGCCGGATCGCTTTACCGATTCTGCCGGCCATCGCACGCCGCCCTGTTCAACCGGCGACTGGGTTCGGCCGCCGACGTGCCGGTGCTGCCCGACAGCGGTGTCATCAGCACGAATTTCGGCCCGGTGGTCAGCAGCCAGTCCCAGGGCCCCAAAACTCTCCTGTTCATGCGTGTCCGGTTTCCGGACGATCCGACCGAGCCGATCACCGAATCGGCGGCGTATGCGTTGATGAACGACGTGAACCGTTACTTTGTCGAGGCGTCCTACCACACGACCGCGATTCTCTCGACGGTCACGCCGCTGCTGATGCTGCCGCAGGTCAAGCTCTGGTACGGCACCAACGGACCGGGCGCCTTGCAGGCCGACGCGCGCGCGGCCGCCCGGTCGGCCGGGTTCGACTACGCGACTTTCGATCTGGATATCGTCCGCCATGTCAGCGTGCCGGGATACAAATGGGGCGGCTTGGCGGCAGTCGGCGGCCGGGGCGTCTGGCTGCAGGCGGACGGCCTGGGTGTCGCCGCCCACGAGCTGGGACACAACTTCGGCCTCTTCCACGCCAACTTCTGGAACACCGTCCGGCCCCCGCTGACCGGGGTGTATCCGGACAATCCCGGCAATCTGCCGTTCGATTCGGACAGTTTGATCGGCCACGACAGCGTGATCGGGCCCGGGCTGGACTCGGAGTACGGGGACAGTTTCGACATCATGGGCGGGGGCGGCGGCCACTACAACGTGATCGCCAAGCACCGGTTGAACTGGCTCCCGGACCCGTTCCTGCAAGCCGTCACGCAAAGCGGGACGAACCGGCTGTATGCGTTTGACGTGCCTGCGCTGGTTTCCGGCCGGATTTACGCGTTGAAGATCAAAAAGGATTTTGAGCGCAATTACTGGGCCGAGTTCCGTTCCCAGATCACCGACAACCCTTGGTTGCAAAACGGCATCGAACTGCACTGGGACCCTTGGTCCCAAACCGATGGCGGATCGCAACTGCTGGATACGACGCCGGGCACACCCCCGGGCCGCGCGGATGCGGCGCTCGTCATCGGCCGCACCTTCACCGATTCCACCGCCGGCGTGCACCTGACGCCGGTCGCCAAGGGCGGCGCCGCACCCGACCAGTGGATCGACGTGGTTGCGAACCTCGGGTCGTTCCCCGACAACCTTCCGCCGACGTTAGCCCTGACCGCCACCGCCGCCCAGGTCGCCCCTGATACCCGCGTCACCTTTACCGCCACCGCCAGCGATCCGAACGGCGACCCGCTGGCGTTCTATTGGGATTTCGGGGACGGCACATTCGGCGTGAACTCGAACGTGGTGAGCAAACTCTGGTTGGATCCGGGTGATTACGTGGTCCGTTGCGAGGTCAGCGACATGAAGGGCGGAGTCACCAGCGCCGCCAGCGTGGTTCGGGTCGGCTCCCCGGCCACATTCCGGATCAGCGGCCAAGTGATCGACCTGCTGGGCAACCCGGTGGCAGGGGTGCGCGTGCATAACGGGGAGGCCGGCACCAACGGTTTCTACGGACCGGACTATCGCTGGACGTTGACGGACAGCCAGGGCCGCTACACGCTGGTGAACCTGGCGGCGGGCACCTACACGAATGCCGCCTTTTTGTTCGGTTACCGGATTGCGCCGCTGGATTTCTTCAACCCGATCACCCTCTCGGTCGCCGACGCGTCCGACGTGAACTACCTGGCGACGCCGCTGCCACAGATCAGCGTGGTGACGAACTCCTTTGCCTCGGAAGAAGTGTCCAACTCCGGCAGCTTCACGTTCACTCGCACCGGCCCGACGAACCGGGCGCAAGTGGTCGTCTTCCAGATCAGCGGCAGCGCGTCGCCCAAGACCGATTACAGTTTGCCGACCAACCTGGTGACGGTGACGCTGACCAACATCAGCATCAACGAGGCCTTCGGCGACCTGAACACCAACGTCCTCAAGTTCGACGCGGTGACCATCCCCGCCGGCGCCTATTCCACCAATTTCACGATCAACCCGACGAACGACAACGTCTTC
>JAGWYX010000559.1 GCA_018969165.1 Verrucomicrobiota bacterium | reverse complement strand
GCGTCCGCCCCACCGCCGCTTCTGGCGCTGAGTCGGACCGGCGGCGGTCTGCAGTTGAGCCTCAGCGGAGGCGTGGGCCAGTCTTACGAGGTTCAGCAAGTTTCCGCGCTTGCCCAGACGAATTGGACGACGGTGGTATCCCTCACCCTAACCAATAACCCGCAGATTGTGGCCCTACCGTCGCCAGCCGATAGCCCGGTGTTCTGGCGCGTGGCCGCGCCGTGATGCCGAGCCGGTCCATGGGTCCGACCGGCTTGCGGCAATGGGTAGGGAGTTGGGTGCGCCTGGCCTGGCGGACGCTGGCAGTCGGGCTGCTGGTTTATGGCGGGTTGGCTTACCTGCTGTTGCCGGCCTGGTGGAGTCATTACGAATACCATCCCGGACTGGAAACCGCGCCCAAGACGGCCTTCACCCGCGAAGGGATTCCGGCCGACCCGCTGAACGTCGCGCTGGTGGGCACCGAGGCGGAGGTGGTCCGCGCCATGTTGGCCGCCGGCTGGTCGCCGGCGGATCCAACGACATTCCGCACCGGGTTGCGCATCGCGGCCAGCGTGCTGCTCGGCCGGGCCTATCCCACCGCGCCGGTCAGCGACCTGTACCTCTGGAGCCACAAACAGGACCTGGCCTTCGAGCAATTGGCGGGAACGACGGCGCGCCGCCGACATCACGTGCGATTCTGGCGGTCGCGCAAGCTGGACGTGGCGGGGCGGCACCTCTGGCTGGGAGCGGCGACCTTCGATTCGAGCGTGGGCCTGAGTCACTTGACGGGCAAGGTGACGCACCACATCGCCCCGGACGTGGACGCGGAGCGGGACAAGTTATTTGCCGACCTGGGGCGCGCCGGCCAGTTGGTGCAATGGTTCCAGGTCACCGGCGTCGGCCCGAGCTTCAGCGCCCGCAACGGCGGCGGCGACCGGTATTACACCGACGGCGAGTTATTCGTTGGCCTTATCCCGGCCAACAACGTCGCGCAATCCGCGCCACCGCGGAAATTGCCCAACCCGGCCGTGATCGACCTCAAGGACAAGACCTGGTCCTGGTTGAAGCCGCTCTTGCGTTGAGGCGAGGGAGGCGCGCGGAGGCAACGGCCCAAGGAAGGGTTTACTGCCGTTGCAAGCCGGCTTGGCATTCCCGCCAGCCGGGGTAAGCTTGGGGGGATGTCCGAGTTGTCCACCAACCAGACCCCGATCACGGATAAGTGGCTCGAGGCGTTTATCGCGCACCTGGCGGTCGAGCGGGCGGCGTCGGTTTACACCCGCCGCAACTACCGGCAAGCGCTCGCCGACTTCCATCGCTGGCACCAACTCGAACGCCGACAGCCGCCGAATTGGACCACGCTCCGACGCGATGATTACCGCGCCTACCTCCGGTTCCTGGGCCGCCGCGACCTGAGCCGGGCCGCCATCCAGCTCCGGTTCTCGGCGTTGCGGTCGTTTTACAAATTCCTCATCCGCCGCGGGGCGACCACCGAATCGCCCATCCGGAACCTGGCGATGCCAAAACGGGCGAAGCGGTTGCCGCGATTCCTGACGGTTGCGCAGATGCTGGACCTGCTCCGGGCCCCGGCCGCCTACCTGGAGCGGCATCCGCCGCGGAAGGCGGTCGAGGCGGCGCGGAGTGCCTGCCTGCGCGACCTTGCGATCCTGGAAACCATTTACTCCTGTGGTCTGCGCGTGAGCGAACTCTGCGGCCTGACCGCTGACGACCTCACGTGGAACGAGGCGACGGTGCGCGTCCGCGGCAAGGGCAAGAAGGAGCGGCTGACGCCGATTGGCGCGCCGGCCTTGGCGGCGATTCAGGCTTACTGGCGCAGCTTGCCGCAGCCGCCGGTGGGCGGGGCGCCCGCGTTCCGGGCGCACCCGGCCCGGGCGCGTTCCGTGTCGCCGCGCGTGGTGCAACTGCGGTTGAAGCGATACCTGGTGATCGCCGGGTTGGACCCGCATCTGACGCCGCACAAGCTGCGTCATAGTTTCGCGACGCACCTGCTGGATGCCGGAGCCGATCTGCGCAGCGTCCAGGAACTACTGGGTCACGCCCACCTCGTCACCACTCAAGTTTATACCCACTTGACCACCGAACGCCTGAAGCGCGCTTACGACCAGGCCCATCCACGCGCCTGATGCGCGCCCCGGAGGTTGCTTTTGGTCCGGCAGGATTTAAATTGCCCGCATGCGTGCGCGGCTCGCCATCCTTCGCCCGGTCGGCCTGTGGTTGCCCTGCCTGCTCTTGACCTTGCTGGCGAGCGGGTGCCACACCCCCAAGGCGGACTGGAACAACCGCGTTGGAAACCTGACTTACGATCAGGCGGTCATGGAACTGGGGCCCCCGGACAAGTCCGCCAAACTGACCGACGGCACCCTGGTCGCCGAATGGCTCATTTCGCGCGGCTCCCGCTACGGCACGATCTATAATCTGAACCCCTTCTGGTGGGGGGGCCCGATGGACGTCTCGCAAGGACCGGATTTTTACTTGCGGCTGACGTTCGGGCCGGACGGAAAGCTCCGGGCTTGGAAAAGACTGGCGCGGTGAGGAGCGGGTTTCCCGGTGGCCGTTCGTGTGGGGCCTTGCATGGATCGGCGAGATGGCGGCCAACACTTGACTTGATGCCGGCAGGTTCCAGAATTAAGCGACTCGAGCCTGATGAACGTTAACCTCGGCATCTGGGGCAAGCTGACGCGCGCGATCGTGTGCTTGCTGTTGTTGGCGGCGGTCATGGGGGTGGCGGTGTGGTACTTGCCGCTGATCCGGCAAAACGAGGCCATGCGCAAAGAGATTCTGGAGTTGCGCCAGCAAATCCACAAGGAACAGGACACCGTGCGCCAGTTGAAGGGATCACTGGACGCGTTGCGCGACCCCCGCACGGTCGAGCGCCTGGCGCGCGAGCGCCTCGGTTACGCCAAACCGGGAGAGACCGTCATCCGCTTCGGCCCCCCGGCAACCAATGGGCCCCCCGCCAGGCCATAGCCGATGCCCGGCCCGCCTCGGCCTACACGGTCAGCATCTCCTTCTCCTTATGGCTCACGTGCGCGTCGATCTTGGCGATATACTGATCGGTGAGGGTTTGCACCTCCTTCTCGGCGGCCTTCTCCTCATCCTCGGTGACGTGCCCTTCCTTGGCCGTTTTCTTGAGGTGCTCGATCGCCTCGCGGCGCACATGCCGGATCGCCACGCGCCCATCCTCGGCCAGCTTGTGGACGACCTTGGTCAGTTCCACGCGCCGTTCCTGGCTGAGCTCCGGCAGGACCAACCGGATCAATTTCCGGTCGATCGCGGGATTGAGCCCCAGGTTGCTCTTCTGGATGGCCTTCTCGATCGCGTGCACCATGCTCGCGTCCCACGGCTGGATCAGGATCATCCGCGGCTCCGGCGTGGTGATGCCGGCCAGTTCCCGGAGGCGCATCTGGCTGCCGTAGGCCTCCACCATGAGGTTCTCCACCAAGGCCGGCGAGGCCTTGCTGGTGCGCACACCGGCAAACTCGTGCTGCACCACCTGGTCGGTCTTGCTCATCTTCTCTTCGGTCTCCAGCAGAATATCGTCAATCGACATAGCAGCCGCAGCCTATCAGCTATTCAGCCAACTGTATAGTGGGATTCCGCTCCCCAAATCCGCACGTAAGGAGACCCCGAAGGGCGCTGTCGGTTTTTTCGGCACACGGGCTGGCCGGGGGAGGCGGCTGGGGCGGAGGTTATCAGGGTTGGGGAGGAGCTCCGGCAGCCCCCAGGGAGGAGTTTTCCGCGA
>JAGWYX010000003.1 GCA_018969165.1 Verrucomicrobiota bacterium | reverse complement strand
CGGCATCGCCCGGACGTGATGAAGGGCGATTTCATCCAGCCGATCTGGGACCCGGACTTCCGGCCGGAGATTGTACGCAACACCCTTTGCCTGAACCGCGGCGATGGCACGTATGCGGAGATCGCCCAGCTCAGCGGCGTGGCGGCGTCGGATTGGTCCTGGAGCGCCATTTTCTTGGACGTGGACCTCGACGGCTACGAGGACCTGCTGGTGGCGACTGGCAACGATCACGACGTGCTCGATGCCGACGTCCTGGCGGAGACGACGCGCGACCGCGACCAATCCCCAGGCTGGCGCGTCCGCCGCCTCAGAAAGCTCCCGCCGCTGAACACCCCCTGCCTGGCCTTCCGCAACCTGGGCAACCTGACCTTTACCGAAGTAGGCGCCGCCTGGGGCTTCAACACCCGCGGCGTTTCCCAGGGCATGGCCCTGGCGGATTTGGACAATGACGGCGACCTGGATGTGGTAATCAACCGGCTCAATCGGCCGGCTGGCATCTATCGCAACAATACCATCGCCCCGCGCGTCGCCGTCCGTCTCAAGGGCAAAGCCCCCAACACCCGCGGCGTCGGCGCCAAAATCGAATTGTTCGGCGGGGCTGTGCCGCGCCAAAGCCAGGAAATGATCTGCGGCGGACGCTACCTCTCGGCGGACGATAACGAGCGCGTCTTCGCCGCCGGCGCGGTGACCAACCGGATGCGACTCGTCGTGACCTGGCGCAGCGGGCGACGCAGTGTCCTGGAGGACGTCCAGGCCAACCGAATCTACGAGGTGGACGAAGCCGGCGCCCGGGCCGTCCGCCCGGCGCCGCGACCCGAGCCCCATCCCTGCTTCGAGGATGTCAGCGACCGGCTCAACCATGCGCAGCAGGCCGCCCCGTTCGACGACTTCGCCCGGCAGGAGTTGTTGTCGCGGAAACTCAGTCAACTGGGGCCGGGGCTCACCTGGTACGACGTCAACGGCGATGGCTGGGACGACTTGATCATCGGCGCCGGCCGGGGCTCGAAGATGGCGGTGTTTCTGAACAACCGGCAGGGCGGATTCTCAGCGGCAACCGATCCGCTTTTTGACCGGACGCTCGGCCGCGCGCAAACGAGCATTCTGGGTTGGCGTTCGCTCTTGCTGGCCGGTTCCGCCAACTACGAGGATGGCCTGACCAACGGTGGGTTGCTCCGCATCTACGATCTCCGGCCCCGGATTTCCGGGCAAAGCGTGCTGGGACAGTCCTTCAGTTGTGGCCCGTTGGCGATGGCCGACGTGGACGGCGATGGGGTCGCCGATCTGTTCATCGGGGGCCGGGTGCGGGCCGGGCGCTACCCGGAGCCGGTCCCCTCGATGCTGCTGCGCAACGACGGCTCGCGCTTCCTCCCGGCCCAGCGCTGGGACAAGCTGGGGTTGGTGAGCGGCGCCGTGTTCAGCGACCTGGACGGCGACGGTTATCCGGAGTTGATCCTGGCTTGCGAGTGGGGGCCGATCCGCATTTTCCACAACGATCATGGCCGCTTCACGGAATGGAACCCGCCGGTCCAGGGTGACGCGCTTCCCCAGGGCCCGACCACGCTCAGCGAGTTGACTGGCTGGTGGAACGGCGTCACGACCGGCGATTTCGACGGCGATGGGCGCCTGGACATTGTCGCCTCGAACTGGGGGCGCAATACCAAATACCAACGATATCTCGGCCAGCCGCTCGAGGTTTACTACGGCGCTTTCGGCGGCGGCGACGCCTTGGACGTGCTCGAGGCCGAGTTTGATCCGGAACTGGGAAAGACCGTCCCGGTGGCCGATCGCGACACCCTGTTTGCCGCGCTGCCGGCCGTGCAGGAGCGGTTTGCCAGTTACCGCGCCTATAGCCGCGCCAGCGTCGCCGAGCTCCTGGGCAATCAACTCCCAACCGCCGCGCGTCTCACGGTCCGCACGCTCGACTCGATGGTCCTGCTGAATCGTGGCGATCATTTCGAGGCGCGTGCCTTGCCCATCGAGGCCCAGTTCGCTCCCGCTTTCGGGGTGACGGTGGCGGACTTCGACGGCGATGGCCAGGAGGACATTTTTCTGGCGCAGAATTTCTTTGCCGTGGATGCCGAGACTTCCCGTTATGACGCGGGCCGCGGGTTGTGGCTGCGGAACGACGGCCGCGGCGGTTTCACGGCCGTGCCGGGCCAGGAGAGCGGGGTGCGGATTTACGGCCAGCAACGCGGCGCCGCGGTGTGCGACTACGACGGGGACGGGCGGGTGGACCTCGTCGTGGCGCAGCACCAAGGCCCCACCCGGCTCTACCACAATGTCGGCGCCAAACCCGGCCTCCGCGTGCGCCTGGTTGGACCGCCGGGCAACCCGGACGGCCTCGGGGCGGTGATGCGCCTGCGGTTCGGCGACCGCTGGGGTCCGGCCCGCGAGGTGCACGGCGGGTCCGGCTATTGGTCGGAAGACAGTGTCGTCCAAGTCCTGGGCACACCCGCGAGGCCGACACAAATCTGGATTCGTTGGCCTGGCGGCCGGGTCACGACCTCCACGGTGCCGGTCGGCGCGCGGGAGATGGTCGTCAACGCCGCCGGCCAGATAAAAGGTCCGCCTTGAATCCGTCCTCGCCCTGGCCGCTCTTCCCACGAACCGGACCGCGGGAAGGTTCATGAGATGGCTAAGCCCTACGGCGGAGCGACCCCGTCGCCGGTTCAGCCGTCTAATGTTTCAACCCTGGTTCAACTATGTCAGCGGCGCGACCGGAGGCCGACGCCCTACCGCACGTTGGCAGGTGGAGAGCCCCCGCTGTTGCTCGAGGCGCAGAGGAAATCGACGAAGGAAAAGCAAAATCGAGGATGAACGAAAAGCTGACTTGAGATTCGAGCCGCGCCTGGCTAGCATCGCGGCGTGGCCTTGGCGCGTATATTGGTGGACGGATACAGTCTGTTGCACGGCTGGCCGGAGTTGGCTCCGGGCAAGCCGCGGCATTCCGAGGCGGCCCGCGACGAGTTGATCGAGGTCCTGACCCGGTATCGCGACGTCATTGAGACGCCCATCACCATCGTGTTTGACGGCGGAGCCGCCGCCTATCGCCCACGCCAGGCGCGCTCGAATCCGGAAATGGAGGTGTTGTTCTCGCCGCCCGGGAAGACCGCCGACCAGGTGATCGAGCGCGTGGCTTACCGGTTGGCCGCCTTGGGGGAGGTGCTGGTGGTCACGGACGACTACGCGGAGCGCGACACGGTAATCAACGGCGGCGGTCTGGCATCCAGTTGCGCGAATTTCATCCTCACCGTTGAAGCCGCCCTGGATACACTGCGCCGGCATCTGCGCCGGTTCAACGTCCGCGCGCGCCAGGGCTTTCACGCTCGCCGCGCCTCATGAAACGGCGCCTGCCCGCTCTCCTGGGGTGTCTGGCCTGCCTGGCCTGCCTGGGCGCCGCGCAATCCGTGGCCCCGCTGGCCGACTCCGCCACGTCCTACCTGTTCCTGGTGGACACCTCCTACGCCATGCGACACGAGGCCGCGACGGCGCGCAACTTCCTCTATGACCAAATCCGTACTGGCCTGAATGGCTCGCTGCGGCCCGGGGACGTCTTCGCCATCTGGACCTTCAACGACACGATTCACGGCGACCGTTTCCGCACCCAGTCCTGGCTGCCGGAACTCAACCAGGCCTTCGCCTACCGCGCCTACGATGCCCTGCGCCGCGAGCGCAACGAACACCGCCGACGCCTGGACCGCGTGGCCCCTGTGCTCGCGCAGCTCGTGCGCAAAACCGATCCCCTGGTCGTGGTGCTGATCAGTGACGGCACTGAAACCGGGCTCGGCACGCCCTTTGATCGCACCCTCGGCGTCGCTTACCAGCGGCATGTCAGTGACTGGGCCAAGGCCCGAAAACCGTTTGTCACCACGCTCCTCGGGCGTCGGGGTAAATGGGTCGCCTGGAACGTCAGCAGCACCGATGACCGAATCCGGCTTCCCGTGGCCGAGCCTTCCATCGTCGCCACCGCTGCGCCACCGCCGGCGCCGGCCCAACCGGTTCCCGCTGCGAATCCGACACCCTCCGCGGCCACCAACCGACCTCGACCCCAACCGGAGTCCGTAGCGCCGCCGCCTCGCGCGCTGGCCACCCCACCTCCGGCCGCCAAACCGGAACCGACGCCGACTCCAGCGAACGTCCCCGCGCCGGAGCCAAAACCGTCGGCTCAGCCCGCGAAACCGGCCGTGCCACCGCCGACTGAAAACGCTCCCGCCGCACGGCCGACCTCGCCGGTTCCAAAACCCGCCTCGCCTCCGGTTCAGGCGGCACCCGCAACGCCGCCTCCTCCGCGTGCGACCGCTTCACCACCGCCGGTCGTGCAACCGGTTGCTCCCGCCGAGCAGCCGGAGACGAAGCCGCCAACGACCGTCCCGCAACCCGCGCCGCCGACCGCTCCGGTACCCGCCCCTCCGCTCGAGGCCGTGGACCGCGGCCGGCCGGTCACCCACCCGCCGGCGACGACCGCGCGGGGCGCGGAGACCGGCGTGGTGGTGTCGCCGCCGGCCAACCAGAGTCGGGTGCTGTTCTTCCTGGGGATCGGCCTGGTGGTCGTGGCCCTGGGCCTCTTTGGCCTCAGGTTCCGGCGTCGGCGGGTTCGCCCGAGCGCCACCTTCATCACCCGCTCGATCGACAGCCGGAAGCGCTAGCGAGGCGGCCGCGGGCGCATCTCGGTTTCTTGCAGCCTTGCCATAAGGTCGGCCACCCGTCCGGTGGGCCTCGACGAACTTTTGTCGCACGTACGACAAAAGTTCGTCCTCCCCTAACCGCTGGGTTTCGGGCCGGTGGGACTCGGGAGCCGATCGCTCGGCCGTTTCCGCGGCTTTCAGCACCAGCCAGACGGAAGACCGCTGAAGCGTTTCTCGCGGTCCAGTTTGGCGTGACACTCGGTTGAATGGGGGCGTTGGTGCCGAGGATGGCCGTCTGCAAGAAAACCGAGATGCGTCGGCGTGCCTCACGGGTGTGCGTATTTGCTTGTTTTGCGCTGCAAAGCAGTTACACTCTCCCCCGTCTTAACCCTGTGAGAACCTGACTCTCCCGACGAGAGTCCTTGAATCTTGAAACCTGCCGTCCTCAGGTCAAGTTTTCGCGTCTCCTTCGCGGCCTGTGTCGCTCCCATCCAGGGCTCTATCAGCGCGGCGCGCGGAGGAAACAGGCGAAGTAAAAGAAGAATCGAAGGTGAATGGCAGAGTGGACCTGAGGTCTGAGGCGCGCCTCGCCAGCTTCATCACATGCGGCTCCAGGAATCTGGACAATGAAATTCCCGCAATCGATCCGTTCGCTGGCCTGGCTCGCGGTCCTGGAGCTGACTGCGCTCGGCGCGGCCATTGGGTCGGCGGCGGCGGCGACTGCGGTTGATGGCACGATGGTGACCTCGGCCGGGCCCGGCTTCGCGCTCGTGGATTGGATCGCCGCCGGTTTCACCCTCGCCTGCGGGGCGGCCTTGCTCGGGGTGGCTGGGGCGCCCACGGCCGCGACGGAGCGCTTCCTCGGGGCACGCATCGACCTGGTTGGTTTGGGTAAAGTGCCGTTGACCCGGCTGTTGACCGCCACCGGCGAAAGCCAGCTCTACCTCACCGACCACCCGGCCATCGTCGTCAAGGTGTTCGACCTGGAGTGCGGCAAACCAGACGAAGTCAGTTACGGGCCTTACATGAGTTTCGCGGTTGAACTGGCCAACTACGAGGACGTGCTGGCGATCGAGGAGCTGCGCCCGTTCGTGCCGGCCTTCTACGGCGCGAACATCGACCACGATAAGAAATTCGCCTACGTGGCCATGGAATACCTCCAGGGAGAGAACCTCAACGCCTGGTGTGCGGCCGCCGCCCCCGCGGGTTTCGCCGGCGCGTCGGCCGACGAGTTCCGCGAGGCCGTCTGCCAGGCCTTGGCCATCGTCAAACTGTTTCACAAGCACGGCATCATCCTCATTGATCTGAAACCCGACAATATCCTCCGGCTCCCCGACCGCCGGATCAAATTCGTGGACCTGGGCTCGTTGTTCACCGACCGCCATCGGCGCGACATGGACAAATACGTCTATTCGGCCACGCCCGATCACGCCGAGGTGCTCATCGACGCCTCGAATCTCCAGGCCGGTGTCCCGCCGAACGAGGCCTCCGATATTTTTTCCGCGGGTGTCGCCTTATTCGAGCTGGCTACCGGCACCACGCGGCTGACCATCGAGGGGCACGCGGCCGACGAAATCCAGGCCGACTCGGCCATTTACTTGTTTCGCGATTCGCAGATTCGGGATGTCTGGCAGGCCTATCCACATCTCAAAGGCGCCCTGCCGCTCCTGGTCACCCAACTCCGGGAACGGAGCCTGCTCTTTGCCGATTTGTGGCCGCTCCTCAAGGGCTACGTCGCCAGCAAACAGGCCGACTGGAGCGTCTTGACCGAGGCGCAGCAGGAACAGATCATCCTGGCCACCGGCACGACGTTCATCATGGAACAACTGCCCCTGCCGCTGCAGTGGCTGGCCGGGCCCATTGCCCGCGCCACCGTGCTGCGCAGCCTGCGACTCCCGAGCATCGCCGAACTCCTGCGCCTGCTCGCCCATCCGGCCTCCGCGGCCGTCCAGGCCGACCTTCAGGCCCATAACGCCTTCGTCGGTTACCTGCGCGACCTCGGGCGCTCGGAAGAATTCGTGGCTGACCTCAACACCTGGGAAGTGCGCGAGGACCTCGCCCGGCGCCATTGGGCGATCGGCGCCGATGCCGCCTGCGCCCAGGTGTCGGACGCCGCCTCGTTCACCTTTCTGAAGCAGACCGCGCGCGACACGGGCGGCCACCGCTATTACCAAGTCGTTTGTGATTTCGAGGCGGAAGATGTCGAAGCCGGAAAGCTGACCCTCGGTCACCTCCGCAACGACTGTTTCGCCTGGCTGGGCTGAGCGCGCTTCCCCGCCCGGTAGCAGCCGACGTGAGTCGGCTCCAATTCGTTGGCGATCAGATGGAGCGGACTGACGTCCGCTGCCACCCGGTTCCTGGGAAGGATGAGCTTGCGGCGAAGCGACCCCGGGGTCGGTCCAGCCGTTTGACGCTTCAACCCTGGTTCAACAATGACAGGTGTTTGGTGAAATGTCTTTCGAGGAGGTCCCGGTGCAGGTCCGCGTGCCGTTCGAGTAATTCCAGAAGGCTGTCCTTGAAGCGCCGGCCCTTGGCGTCGGTCCCCGCCGTGAGCACCGAGCCGAACGTCACGTGCAACAACTGGCGGCCGACCCGCTCGTCCAGGTAGAGCCCCTCGTCGGCCGGACCGTGGAACGGCCGCAAGGCCGCGATCTCCGCGCTGCTCGTCGAAAGGTGGTAACTGGCGCGGTCGGCGTCGAACCGGCTGCGGCAATAGGCCGCGATCTCGGTAAACAGCGCCGGCGCGGTACGGGCGACAACGCGGAGGGCCTCCAGGTAGCTGGTGCCGGCGGTCTTCACATGCAAGAGCGACCCGCAAACCCGGCCGATCACGGGATAGGCGGCGAACTTGTCCGAACCGCTGTGGACGCTCAGCTTGTAGGGCCCGCAGTACCTGGCGATGGCGACGTGCGGCTGCAAGGATTTCTCGAAACGTTCGAGGTCGCCGCGATAGTCGATCCCTTTCTCGAACTCGCCGATAAACCGGGGCGCCAGGCTGACGACCTTCACGTCGCGCCGCTTGAGTTCGAGCCCGAAAAACAGGTGCTCGAGCGCGGTGGTGGGGGAATCGGTCTCGTCCACCGAGACCTCGATCTCGAACGGCCGCCCCTGGCAGGCCTTGGCGATGTGCCGGGCCATCTTCACGCCGTGCGCGATGGCGCGGCCGTATTTCGCCGCCGCACGGAAGAGTTTTTCCTGGTTGAACTCGAGCGTCAGCCGCGGGCCAACCTCGAAGCGCTGGTTCAGATAAAATGGTCTCCAGTCCAGCTCCGGGGCCGCGCCGTCCCTGGCCAGGGCGGCGATTTCGTGCTCGAGTTCGAGGGCCGAAAGCCGGTCGGCGCCGTTGTTGACGAACTCCGAGGGGTCGAGAGTGAAGAAGGTGTAGCCGGCGGCGGCGGTTTGCTCGACGTCCTCGAGGGTTTTGAGGTGGTCGGCGTCGGCGCCCCAGGTCTTGGAGTAGCGCGCCGCGGCCAGCGCGGTTTGTGCGGCGCGCAGGACCGCTTCGGGGGTGCGCTGGGTGCGGGCCATTTCGCGGATCGATTGCTGGGCGAAGATCGGCGCGAAATCCGACTGCCGGGCGGCGGCCAGGTGTCCGGGCGTGGCCAGGCCAAGGCGGTCGCCGAACCCGAACGACTTCTTCAGGCCAAGGGTGACGGGGGTCGGGATTTTGAGGGCAGGTTTCATGTCGATGATTCGCCGAGCGTGGAAAGCCTTTGGTCGCAAGTCAAGCCGTGGCCTGAAATGCTCCCCAGGAATCCGACCCGGATTCCTGGGGGACATTTCACTCGTACCGGAGGGCCTGGATGGGATCGAGCTTGGCCGCCTTGAAGGCCGGGATCAGGCCGGCCAGCACGCCCACGCCGGCGCTGAAGGCGAACGCGATGAGCATCGCCGGCATCGTGATCTGCGGCGTGTTCTCGTTCGGCGACAGGATGCTCAGGGCCTGGACCATGCCGTAGGAGGTCCCCAGACCGGCCAGCCCGCCAATGACGGCGATCACGACGCTCTCGATCAGGATTTGAATGAAGACATCGGCATAGGTGGCGCCGATGGCCTTGCGAATGCCGATTTCACGGACCCGCTCGGTGATGCTGGCCAGCATGATGTTCATGATGCCGATGCCGCCGACGATCAGCCCGATGGCGGCGATGATGCCGCCGCTCATCCGGGCGTTGTGGATGGCCGCGTTGATGTTCTCGACGTTGTTTTCCTGGGTCTGAAACATGAAATCCTCGATCCCGTGGTGGGTGATCATGAGGACATTGCGGGCCTGCTGCAGCGACGTTTCGAGCTGGTCGAGGTCGCGGACCTTCAGGTCGATGTCGGTTAGATGCGGGTCGGGGATATTATTGGTGCCGGCGGCGGAGCGGAACCGAATCCACATCGTGTTCAGGGGAATATAGACGGTGTAATTCTTGCGCCAGAAGGCCCAGCCGCCGTGCCGGCCCCAACCGCGGCTGCGGGCCACGCCGTGGTTGGTCTTGGGTTGCGGATGCGCCTTGGCCCATTCGCGGGCCTTGCGCTCACGCTCGCTTTCGTAGTGCTCGAACATGCCGACGATGGTGAACGGCTGGCCGTTGATCAGGACGATTCTGCCCAGCGGCACGATCTCGCGGCCGAGGTCCTCGGGGGAGCCGAAGAGTTCGTCGCGAATCCCGGTGCCAATGACGCAGACGCTGTTGGCACGTTGCTCGTCCAGCGGGGTGAAAAAGCGGCCGTATTGGAGGACGTGCAGGTTCATGTCCAGGGCGGCCGACCAGACGCCGTCCAGTTCCGACGGGGTCACGGAATTGTCCCCGTAGGAAACGGTGGCGCCGCGCAGCGCCATTTCGGGGGATACCAGGCGGATCAGCGGGGCGCTGGCGCGCAGGGCATAGACATCGTTGATGGTGCGGCCGACGGCGTCATCGGCGTATTGCTGCTGGTATGGGGGGATTTGCTGGTCTTCGAGCAGGACCTTATCCAGGCCGCCCATGGCGATGAGGTTTTCTTTCATGCCATTTTCCATGCCTTTGACCAGGGCGGTCATGGCGACGAGGCTGGACACGCCCAGGATGATCCCCAGCATCGTGAGCAGGGAGCGGAACTTGTGCGCCCAGATTTCCTTGAGGCCGACGGCCAGGCAGGGGAGGAGGTTCATGGCTCAGTCGTAGCGGAGCGCCTGGATGGGATCGAGCTTGGCTGCCTTGAAAGCCGGGACCAGGCCGGCCAGGACGCCGACCCCGGCGCTGAACAGGAAGGCGACGCCCAGGGCGGTGAAGGTGATGATCGGCGTATTCTCGGTCGGGGACAGGGTCTGGAGCAGATACACCAGGCCGTAAGCGGCCGCCAGGCCGGCCAGCCCGCCCAGCAGGGCGATCACCACGCTCTCGATCAGGATTTGAACGAAGACATCGGCGTAGGTGGCGCCGATGGCCTTGCGGATGCCGATCTCGCGGATGCGCTCGGTGATGCTGGCCAGCATGATATTCATGATGCCGATACCGCCGACCAGCAGGCTGATGGCCGAGATGAATCCGCCGCTAAGGCGGGCGTGGTGGATGGCGCTGGTGATGTTTTGCGCCCAATCCTCCTGGGTCTGGAACCGGAAGTCCTCGATGCCGTGGTGGGTGCTCATGAGGACATTGCGGGCCTGCTGCAACGCCGGTTCCAACTCGTCCACGCTGGCGACCTTGAGGTTGAGGGCCGAGAGGTGGGGATCCGGGATGTTATTGGTGCCGGTGGCGGCGCGGAACCGCAGCCACATCGTGTTCAGCGGGATGTAGATGGTCCGGTTCTTCCAGCCGAACACGAACCCGCCGCCTTTGTGACCGCCCCAGCCACGGCTGCGTTTGGGACCGGTTTGGGGGGCGGCCTTGGGTTGGGTGGCTTGCAGCTCGCGCTGTTTGCGTTCCCGCTCGCTCTCGTAGCGTTGGAACATGCCGATGATGCGGAAGGGTTCGCCGTTGATGTTGATGGTCTGGCCCAGCGGGATGATTTCGTGGCCGACCTCGTCCGGGGCGCCGAAGAGTTCGTCACGGATATAGGTGCCGATGACACAGACATTGCGCGCGTTTTCGTCGTCGATATCGTTGAACATGCGACCGTATTGGACGATGTGTTCATTCATCTCGAGGGCGCTGGGCCAGGTGCCGATCAGGTTGACCCAGTCGGGCATCTTGCCGTCGCGGGTGACGCGGTAGTAGCTGGGCATGCGCATCTCCGGTTCGACGAGGGTCACCAGCGGGGCGCTGCGCTCCAGGGCATACACATCGTTGATCGTGCAGCCGACCGCGTCGTCGGTGTACTGGCGTTGCTTGGCGGGGATGTCCTGCTCTTCGACGCGGACTTTTTCCAGGCCGCCGATGGCGATGAGGGCTTCCTTCATGCCGTTTTCCATGCCTTTGACCAGGGCGGCCATGGCGACGAGGCTGGAGACGCCCAGGACAATCCCGAGCATGGTCAGCAGGGAGCGGAATTTGTGCGCCCAGATTTCCTTGAACCCGACCTCGATGGCGCTCCAGAAGTTCATGCTCAGACGCTGGCCGGGGTCTCGAGCTGGCGGTCCAGGCCCGCCAACTTGGGGTCGATCACTTTGGAAATGCGACCATCGCGAATCTCGATGCGGCGCGGGGTCACGGCGGCGATCTCGGGGTCGTGGGTGACCAGGGCGATGGTGCGGCCTTCGTGGCTGAGTTTGCGGAACAACTCGAGGATGACCTCGCCGGTGTGGGAGTCGAGGTTGCCCGTGGGTTCGTCGGCGAAGATGATTTTGGGATCATTGACCAGGGCACGGGCGATGGCGGCGCGTTGCTGCTGGCCGCCGGAGAGCTGCATGGGGCGATGCTTGCTGCGGTTCTCCATGTCCACCATCCGCAAGGCGCGCAGGGCCCGCTCCCGGCGTTCCCGGCTGCTGAGGCCGCTATAGACCATCGGCAGCTCGACGTTTTGCAGCACATTGAGCTTGGGCAATAGATTGAAGAACTGGAACACGAAGCCGATCTTCCGGTTGCGAATGGCGGCCAGTTGCCGCGGCGTGGCGTTGTGGATCAGCGTGCCGTCCAGGCAGATCGTGCCGCGGGTCGGGGTGTCCAGGCAACCCAGGATGTGCATCAGCGTGGACTTGCCGCTGCCCGACGGGCCGATGATCGAGATGAACTCCCCCGCGTCGATGTCGAGGTTCACGTCGTCCAGGGCGCGAATCTCCTCGCCGCCGAGGTGATAGATTTTGCTGACGCCGCGCAGTTCAACCAGGGGCATAAGAGTGATCGAGGCGACGGATTAGCCAGGAGCGCAGGGGTGAGGGCAAGGGAGTGGACGAGGACACGGGGAGATTCGCGACCTCCGGGATCGTTAGCGCACGGTGGTGTTGGCGTTGGGTCGGGCGGCCTCGCTGACGCGCGTGGTGCCTGTCGCGTTCGTGTTGGAGGCGGCCGCCGTGCTGGGGGTCGAGTTGGTGGCGGGGTTGGCAGTCTTGGCGCCGCCGGCGGGTTTGCCGCCCGTGGCCGGGGTGTCGCCGTTGGAACCCGCCGCCATCATTTGCGTCAGCGATTCGCCGGGCGGCAGCTCCAGGGCGACGGTTTCTCCCGCCTTTAGCCCCTTGAGGATTTCGGCGTGATCGTAATCGGAAACCCCGATCTGGACCGAGCGCCGTTCGAAGCCGTGGCCGCTTTTCACGAAGACAAACCGCGCGGTCTGCTGGGTATCGGGATCTTGTTCAGTGAAGACGGCCGCCAGCGGGACGGCCAGGGCGTTGTTCGCCGAGGCGACCGGGATCGAGAGGTTGGCGGTCATGCCGGGGCGCACGCGGGGATCGATGTTCCGGATGAGCACGCGGGCGTCATAGCCTTTGATGTTGTTTTTGAGGGTGGCCTGCGGGGCGATCCGTTCCACGCTGCCTTTCATCCTGAGGCCCGGCACCGAATCGACCTGGATGTCCACCGACTGGCCGACGCTGAGGCGGGTGACATCGGCCTGGTTGACGTGGGCATCGACAATCATGTCGTTGAGGTTGGCGATGGTCAGGACCTCGGTGCCGCTGTTGAAGCTGCCGGCGCCCGCGACGGCCTGGCCGACGGAGATCGGCCGGGTGAGGATGGTGCAATCGAACGGGGCGAGGATCTTGGTCAGGGTGATCTGGTATTCCAGGAGGTGCAGATCCTTTTCCATTTGATCGACGGTGGTTTTGGCCAATTCGTAGGTGGTGCGGGCGTCATCGTTGGTCTCCTGGGAGACCAGGCGCTCTTTGTAGAGTGTCTCGGAGCGCTCGTAATCCCGCCGGGCCTTTTCCAGTTGCAGCTTGGCGGCTTGAATCTGGATGAGCTTGGAGGCCCGCTCGGTTTGCAGATCGGTGTCGTCCAGGGTGAACAGAATCTGGTCTTTCTTGACGTGGTCGCCGATGTCCACCGGCAGGGTCTTGATGATGCCGCTGACCTGGGGCCGAACGGAGACCTGGTCCGCCGGGCCGATGTCGCCGGCGGCGTTGATGGCAAAGCGAATGTCGCGGGTCTCGACGACTGCGGTGGCCGGATGGGACGGGTCGTTGGGGTCAACCGCCCCGGACTGCGTCTCATGCCACTTTTGGAAGCCCCAGGCGCCGGCGGCCAGCACCACGATCAGACTGATCCATTTTTTCATGCGTTCAAAGTCGAGTACGCTAGTAGATGATACGCCTACGTGCAATCGTCGATTTCAGAATTCCGCGGTGGTGCGGGAGCCTGGCCGCGGGCTTCAATGGTTGGCGAACAGTTCCCATTCCCCGACCTGCGCGCGGAACCGTAAGGGCGCCTTCAGCTCGAGGGCCTGCGCCTCGCGGTAGGTCCCGGCGAATCCCACCACCCAGACTCGCGTCGGCCCCGCCAGCAATCGGCCCAGCGCGGCCAGATCGGGCAAGACCAGCGGGCCAAACCGCTCGCGGTTGCCCGGGAACTCGTAAGGCGGGCGGTCGAATGAGATGCCGCCCAGATACGGCCGTTGCGCCGCGTTGATGACCGGGGCGGCGTAGAAAGGCAAGCCTTGCGGCAGACGCCCCCAACACACCGTCCGGTCGCCCGGACGATAGGCATCCCGCAACGCCTCCCCCAGTGGCCGGAGAGTCTGGTTCCCTCTTAACTGCGTCTCAACCTTGGGTATGACGAAGGCGACGGTCCACAAATTCAAAAGGCTTAACGCCACGGCGGTCCGGGCACAGCGCTCAGGCGTCCAGCCGCGGCCGAGGAACGACGCCCCCGCGAGCCCCGCCAGCGCCAACCCCCAACCCGGCCATAGCCAGGTCTGGTCGGTCACCTCGAACACGAATCGCAAGACCAGGCCGAAGGTCACGAACATCAGCCACGGACTCGACAGCGCGGCGCGCCAGGCCCAGCGTTCCGCGCGGGATTCAGCGGCGGGGAAGGTGACCGCAGGGCGGGAGTGGAGGTTTCCCGCAACTCCCACGTCCGAGTTTTTTTCGGGCGTTCTCAGGCCGAACCAGCGGAGGGCGAGCAACACCGCCAGGGGCGGGAACAGCGGGAGGATATAAGCCGGGAGTTTGGCGTGCATGCAGGAGAACAGGGTGAAAGTGAACAGGACGGCGGCATTGAGGAACAGCCAGCCCTCCTTTTGGCAGGGGGAGAGGCGGCGCCAGTGCGCGCGGCGCCAGAGCCAGCCCAGCAAGGGGGACCACGGCAGCAAACCGACGGCCAGCACCCCGAAGAAATAGAACGGCGGGCCTTGGCGGTTCTTGATGGTGGTGCCCAGGATGTGGCCGGCCACTTGGCCTTTGACCATGTAATCGAAGGCTTCAGGCACGGTGCGGAAGACCTCGACGAACCAGGGCGCCACGAGCAGCGCCAGCCAGGTCAGGCCCGGCAGGGCGGCGAACAGCAGCAGCTTCCAACGGAGGCGGTCGGCGCGCCGGTAAACCGCCAGGGCGCTCATCGCGGCCAGCGGCACCGCCAAAGCGATCGGCCCTTTGGTCAGGAACCCCAATGCCAGTACGGTCCAGGCGCTCAGTTGCCAGGCAAAAAACCGCTTCGCCGCCTGGCCGCGTTCGGTCTCCTCCGCGTTGCCCAGGGCATCGAGGGCGCGCCAGCCGCGCCAGAAGCAGAAGAGCGCCCACGCGATGAATTGCGTCAGGAAGATGTCCGTCGTCAGCATGCGCGCCATCACGAAGTAGAGGAGCGAGCTTTGGAGGAGCAGGGCGCTCCAGAGCCCGGCCCGGTGGCCACCCAGGGCGCGGCCCAGCAGGAACACGGCCCAGACGGCGCTCAAGCCGGCGAGGGCCAGCGGCAGGCGGACCGCCCAGGCGTTGCGGCCGAATACGGTCATCGAAGCGGCGACCGCCCAGTAGGTCAGCGGCGGTTTGTCCAGGTGCGGCACATACCAGATGTGGGGCACGAGCCAGTCGTGGAGTTCGAGCATTTCGCGCGCGACTTCGGCATAGCGGCCTTCATCGGGTTCATTGAGCGAACGGGAGCCAAGCAGGAAGAACAAATTGAACAGCGTCAGCGCCAGCAACAGCCAGCGTTGACGCGACAGATTCGGCGAGAGGGCCACGCCGTTTTTTAGCCAAGGGGCGCCCGCGAGGCGAGGTCTTTCCAGCCAGCAGTGAGCATTATAGCGCTGTCGCGCCGGCCGCGGCTGCGAGCACATTGGCGCCACGTCGTGTTGGCGTCGCGTTCGCGGCCCGTGTCTTTCCAAGACGCTTCGCGATTTGGAGCGTTTTGGAGTGCGCCCAGTCCTCCGGCGCTTTCTCAAAAATCGCGGAGCATCTAAGAGACACCGCCCTAGCGAGGCGCGCCTCAGACCGGAACCACGAATGGACACCGATGGAGAACCACGGATGCCACGGATGCCACGGATCGAAAAGCTCGGTGATCCGCCGGGTCCACGCCAGCCGCAGCTCATTCCTCCTCGTCTTTGTCGGTTCCCGCGGCCCTGCCTGGCCCGCCTGCCGGCAGACAGGCGGCCGACAGGCGCCTGGCTTATCCAGCGGATACTTTCAGCTCGGGGACCCAGTCGGCCGGCGGCCTGAGCCGTCG
Source organism: Verrucomicrobiota bacterium (assembly GCA_018969165.1). Lineage (GTDB taxonomy): Bacteria > Verrucomicrobiota > Verrucomicrobiia > Limisphaerales > JAGWYX01 > JAGWYX01. Next base: position 4,236 of record JAGWYX010000003.1, on the reverse strand, counting down.
CGCCCGCGTCTTGGAGTGCGGCGGCCCGCCGCCGCTTTGCCCACCGGGGCGCGGGCGCCCAGCGGCCGAGGACTGCCGCACGCCAAAACCTGACTTGATTACACCGCGTTTCACGGTTCAAGGACTCTAGCCAGGCGCGCACGGAGGAGAGACAGGCAGAGGACGAAAGCCGAGCATACTCGGACGGAGCTAGCCTGCGGTCTGAGGCGAGGCCTCGCTAGGGGCTCAGGATGGTGCGCTGGAACTCGGCCGGGATCGTGTTGCTGTTCTGGAGATACAAGAGTGTGCCCGAGTCGTCGTAAAACTCGAGGACGGGGCCCGTCAGCCAATTGGTCAGGTCCACCGAGCTGTCCAACGTAAACCGTTGATCGAGCTGGCCGCTGAATAGAAACAGGTTCTGGCCGGAGGCGCGCGAGAACTCGACGAAATTCACGGAATTGGTCACCGGGACGACCTGGCTGCGGAGGATGGTGCCATCGACGCCGACCGCCAGGAGTTGGCCGCCGTTGACGGACAGGCCGTACAACGATTTTTCCGTGATCGTCCCGAGGTTGGTCCAACTGATCCCATCGCCGCTGGCCAGGAAGGTGCCCTGGTTGCCGGTGGCAAAGTAGGTATGGTCGAGCCAGGCCACATCGTTCAACCAATGGGTGGTCCCGCCATCTTGCAGGGTCCAATGAGTGCTGTCGGTGCTGATGGCGATCAGGCCATTCTGGCCGACGGCGACCCATTGGCCGTTCAGGTAGCGGACGCGGTAGATCCAATTGGTGGTGAGGGCGCCGGGGGCGTAGGCCAGGGTCCAGTTCGTGCCGGTGGCGCTGGTGAGGAGGCAACCGTTGTCGCCCGCGGCCACCAAACCGGTGGGCGAGGCCGCGACCGATGAAAGGAAATACCCGCTGGCGGCGCCGGCAGGGCGCGCGGTCCAGTTGGTGCCGTCGGGGCTGGTCAGAATGGTGCCATTGCCGCCGGTGACGACGACGAGGTTGCCGAGCGCGGCGACGCCCTGGAGATCATTGTTGGTGCCGAAAGTGGGGGTGACCGGGTACCAGAGGACGCCAAACGCGCTGCCGAGGTTGGTGGTGGTTGTCCCGTCGGTGTTGGTGCTGACGACCGTTTGCAGGACATTGGGACTGTAAGCCAGGGTGCCGGCGTTGCCGACGGCGACGAGCAAATTGGTGCTGCCACCGACGCCCAGGAAGATCGAGTTGGTCACGGCGTCCGGGGTCAGTTCGAGGGTCCAGGCGTAGCCGTCCTCGCTGGTCAGGATATTGGCATGGTCCCCGACGGCCACGTAGAAACCCGGGGTGCGTGTCACATCCCAAAGCCAGTTGCGGGGTGGGGTGGTGAGGGGCTGCCAGGCGGGCAGGCCATTGGTGGGGACCCCTTGAACCAGCATGCCGCTACGGCCGCCAACCAGGTACGAGGTCCCATCCCACAGCGCGGTGTAATAGGTCCAGGTCGGCGCCGGGCTCGGCGTGGTCGCCGCGTCGAGTTGGTTGGACCACGAACCCCCGGTCTGGAGCAGCAGGGCGCCGTCGCCGGCCACGACGGTGGCGCTGTCGGAGGTGGCCGAGGCAAACAGGGTGTTGGTCACATTGGCCGTGGATGTCTGCCAATTGAGGCCGGACGCGCTGGTGAGGACCGTGCCAATGTCGCCGACGATCCAGAAGCCGTTGGTGACCCACGCGACGGCGTTGAGGTTGGCCGTGGTGCCGCTGGTTTGGCTGTTCCAGTTGGTGCCGTCGGCGCTGGTGGCGATGAACCCGCCTTCGCCCACGGTGACAAAGAGGCCGCTGCCATAGGCAACGCCGCGCAGCCACGCGGTGAACGACTGGGGTTGCAATTGCCAGGCGGCGCCGTCGGGGCTGGTATAAATGGCGGCATTGTCGCCGACGGCGACCGCCAGATTGGTCGAGGTGGCGAGGCCTTCGAGCCAGTTGGTGGTGCCGAGGTCCACCGACTGGAAGTTGTCGAGGGAATCGGCGTAAAGGACCAGCCCGTCTTCGCCGCTCGCCAGCAGGCGGCTGCCGAAGAAGGTCACCGCCTGGAGGGTGTTGGTCACGCCCGTGTCGCGCGCGATCCAGAAGCTCAAGTCATTGCTGGTATAAAGTTGTCCCCGATCGGTAACTTCGACATACAGGCCATTCTGGCCGGCCAGGCTGATGACGTCATTGCCGTGGGGGGTCGGATTGGACCAGTGCCACCGCAGGGGGAAGGTCGCCGCGTCCACCAGGCCGGACGGGAGCGAGCCAGCAAGCAGGATCAGCCAAAGGGCAGCGGCGCGGAACCGGGCGCGCGGCGGGTTGGGTGTGCCGCCGGCAAGCGGGCCGGGGAAATGGGTTCCCCTCGAGCGCAGCAGTCGCGCGGGTGCGGAGTTCCAAACGGTTGGCTGCATCGGGCGCGGGACTTAGCGCGAGGCGGACGGAGCCGTCAACTCGGTTTTTTTGAGCAGCAGCCGGGCGGGGAGCGTGAGGGCGAAGAGGCAGCCCTCGGGGGTGCTCCGTTTGAGTTCCAATTCGGCGTCCAGGTGGACGGCGAGCTGTTTGCTGATCGCCAGGCCGATGCCGCTGCCGCCGGGCTTGGTCGAGGAACACGGGGTGAACACGTCGGGCCGCAGCTCCGGTGGGAAGCCAGGTCCCTGGTCCAGGACTTCGAAGACGACCTTCCCCTCGGCGGTGTGGGCCAGGAGTTGGACGGTCTTGGAGGGGGGAGTGGCCTGGAGGGCGTTTTGGAGCAGGTTTTCGAGGATCAACAGGACCAGGTTGGCGTCGCGGTTCGAGAGCAGGCCCTGGCCGCTCAGCCGGGTGACCAGGCGCACGTCTCGGCTGGAGGCGCTGGGCTGGAGTTTGGTTTGGAGGGTGCCCAGCAGTTCGGCGAGCGAGACTTCATAGCGGGCGGCGCCTTTTTCTTCCCCGAGGACGCGCAGGACCTCGTTGATCATCGTCTGCATGCGGCGCGTGGTCGCCACGGCGACCCGCCATTCGGTGTCCGATCCGCTGCTGGGTTCCTGGCCGCGGCCGGCCATGAAAGTATGCAGGCCGAACAGCGGGCTCCTGAGGCCGTGGATCAGGTGGGCGGTGAGGGTGCCGACGGCGGAGGTTTTGGCGACCAGCGCCAGTTCCTGGTTGGCGCGGACCAGGTCGGCGGTGCGGGCCTCCAGCAGGGCATTGGCGCGCTGGAGTCGGCGGAAGATCCAGCCCAATGCCAGGGCGATGATCAGGCTGCCGATGCCGAAGGCGATGAGGGCTTGAAGAAACAGGTGCCGGTCCAGCGTCGCGAACTCGGCGGCGATGCCGCGGCCATCCAGAATGAACTGCCCGATCCCGAGCAGGGTTTGGCGGGCGGAGGAATGAATGGGGATGAGCACCTCCAGCAGCGGCACCGGCAGTGAACCGGTCGGGCTGGATCGCGCGCTGGGGCGGAGCAGGTCGGACACGCGCGCCGCCGCATGGAAGTGACTGACCGGCTTGAGTTCCTTCAACGTGGGCAGGTCCCGGCCGTCCAACGAACCCTCGGCGATGTAATTCGGGTAAGCGACGACGAACCGGCCGGCCGGATCAAACAGGCGGGCGGCGAAGATGTTCGTGTTCGACGGGGTGGTGACCAGCGCGGTGAACTGGCTGGCGGGGTCTTCCTCCGCGTCGGCGCGGTCCAGGCTCGATTGTTCGGCGAATTGCTGCATCAAGGCCACGGCTTGCAGAATTTCCCCGTCCCGGTTGGCGATCAACTCGCGAATCCGCTGGCGTAACTGCAGGCCCACCAGCAGGATCGTGGACGCGAAGATCAGCAGGGTCAGGCCAATGACGACCCCGGGCAGGGACCGCAGGCGGCGGAAACTGACGTCGTGTTTCCCACCGGACGTTGGTGGGCGGCGGTCAGGTCCCGCCCCGGATGCAATTGCGGGTGACGTAATAATCCTCGAATCTCGAAACGGACGGCCCTGGTGTCAAGCCTTTCGCTAGAGTCCTTGAGTTCCGAAACGTGTGGGTGTCAGATCAAGTTTCGGCGTCCACGCCGTTTCTGTCGCCCTGCTCCTCAAGGACTCTCTGAGCGAGGCGCGCACAGCGCAGAGAGAGGTAGAAGACGAAAACTGATACTGACCAGACCCTGGGATAGAATACAGTTTGCCAGCGGCCAATTTGCCCTGGGGCTAGGCGTGCGGGTAGGAGGGTATCCTCGGCGATACTCGACTGCCCGCGCAACGACGCCCCAGGGCAAATTGGCCTTGGCCCGGAG
>JAGWYX010000558.1 GCA_018969165.1 Verrucomicrobiota bacterium | reverse complement strand
GCACGGCGGTTTCACGCAGGGCCGGGTCGCTGTCCTGGCGAGCGGCATTCAACGCGAGCAAGCCCTTGGCATCCGGGCAAGCCGGCAGCAGCCGCAACAGGGAGCAACGGGCCTCGACCTCGGGCGTCCGCACCAACAGGTTCCACACCGCTTCGGCGCTTTGTGCGGGATTGTCGCTCCGCGTCAGCGCCGCGATGACGGCGTTCTCGGCGTCGGGGCGCGCCTCCACCGCCTGCAAGCCCACCAGTGCGTTCAGCATGGCCGGCAGATCGTCCGCGGCCGCCAGCTTGCCCAGCCCCTCGAACGCCGCGGGCACGACTGCCGGGTCCGAGCCGCCCGCTGCGCTCAGCAACGTCGGCACGGCCGCGTGGCATTGACGCCGAACCAGGACCGCGATCAGGACTTGCTTCGTGGCGGGGCTGGATGGTTTGAACTCGCCGAGGATCGCCTGGTCGGTCGCGTCGCCGCCTTTCAACCCCGCCAGGGCGAATTCGAGCTTGCGGCGCTCGACCGCATCCCGCGCCGAGGCGAGCGCTGAGACCAGCGAGGCCACCGCCCCGGCGTCCTCCAGTTCGCCGACCGCGCCAATGGCCGCCAGTCGCACCGTCACGTCAGCCGCTCCCACGGCGGCCCGGATGGCGGCGCGCGCGTCGGTGTCCCCGCGACCGGCGAGGGCCTGGATCAACCAGATTTGTTCGTCTGGTTGCAGCCGGGGCATTTCCTGTCCGAACCGTTTGGAGGCGTCGGGGGCGGGCAGGGTGGCGATCTCGGCAATGGCGACCGGCTTGAGCACGTCGTCCTGGCTGTGCAGGACTTTGAGGATGCGCGGTTCGGCGCCGGTGGGATCGAGGCGAAACAAGGCCCCGAGCGCGCCACGGCGGATGAACACCGGCTGAGTGGGGGCCGCCAATTGCTCGTAGAGGGCAATCGCCCGTTTGGTTTTGCCTTTGGCCGCCAGCGCCTCGGCTTGCTCGAGCGACGGGGTGGGGGATGTGGCTGGCGATTGGCCGAGCGCCGGGGGAGCCAGGAGGAGTTCGAGCGACAGGAAACTCGCCAGCGCCGACGGCGCCAGGTCAACGCGGGAGCAGGGAATAAACGCGGAGACCCGGCGCTGCGGAGCCGCAACCCAAGGAGCGCGGACAGTCATGTCCGCGCGAACATCGCGGACCGGAGCCGGACCGGGGACAAGGCTGTCCCCGCTCCGCGAAGATTTTTGCAGAACGCGATGAATTTGAGAGATTGCACTGCGGAGAACGCGGAGAAACGTCCGCGGAGAACAGAAGGGAATCGGAACTTGATCTGGCCGCGGAGGGTTCTGTGGTTCAGAGAGTCCAGGTTGCTCCGGTCCTCGGGCGCTGTCGGCGACGACCGCGTCGGTGGGAAAACGGCGGCGGGCCGCCGCAGTCCAGGACGCTGACGCGACGGTTCGACTCCCGGGCAACGACTGGTCCTGGCGTGCGTGCAAGGCCGGAAACTGGTTCGTGGTGAACCGGCCGCTCACACCGTCCACGGCGCGCGGCGTTTGCGCTCGAGCATCCGGTTGGCCTCGGCATCGTCGAACTGTTCCTTGGCGGGGTCCCATTTCAACTTGCGGCCCAGGCGCAGGCTCAGGTTCATCGCCTCGCAGATCGTCATGGCGCGGTGCGCGACCTCGGGGTTGCACCGGGTCGGGCGCCGGCTGCGGATCGAGTCCAGCAGGTTGCGGATGTGGCTGCCGGCGTCGGCCCAGCTCTTCCCGCCAGCGGCCTTGAGGCTGAGGATCGACTTCGGTTCGGCCGTGACCACATCGGTTTCGTCATCGACCTGAATCCAGCCTTCGTCGCCAATGAAGCGCAGGTAGCGGTCTTTGAAGGCGCCGCGCTGGTACATGACCCCGGTGACGCCGTCGGCATACCGGCACTTGGCGGTCGCCGTGATCGGTGTCTCGCTCATGAACCGGGTCGGGTCGGGTATCTGGCCCTGGGCCTCGAATTCGATCGGCCCGGTGTCATCGTGATTGAGGGCCCACTGCATCTGGTCGGTGTAATGACAGCCCATGTCGGTGATAATGCCCTCGGCGGTGTCCCAGAAGTACTGCCAGCCGTTGACGCGGGCGGGCACGAACGGGTGCCAGGGCGTTTGGCCGAGCCACACCTCGTAATTCCAGCCCGCCGGTACGGGCCGTTCCTGGTCGTGTGGGAGGGCCGGCCCTTCCCACACCTGCATTTCCACGGTGTGGACCTTGCCGATCCTGCCCTGGCGGACCATATCGACAGCGAAGGCGTAGGACTCGGTCGAGCGCCGTTGCGTGCCGGCCTGGTAGATGGTGCCGTAGCGGCGGCAGGTGTCCACCAGTTCGCGGCCCTCGTGGATCGTGAGCGTAACCGGTTTTTCGCTGTAAACGTCCTTGCCGGCGCGGGCGGCATAGATCGAGCCCAGTCCGTGCCAGCGGTTGCCGGTGGCGATCAGGACGGCGTCGATGTCTTTCCGGGCCAGCAAATCGCGGAAATCCGGGTGGGTCTGGCAATCCTGGTTGCCGTAGTGGGAGTCGATGAGTGTCTTGGCCGCGGCCAGGCGATCGGCACGGCAATCGCTGACGGCGATGAACTGGAGGTCTTTCATGAACAAGAAATTCGGCAGGAGGGCATGGGCGCGATTGCCGATGCCGATGCCGCCGAAGACGACGCGATTGCCGGGTGAGGTGGCGCCGTTGAGGCCGAGGATCGAGCCGGGCACGATCAGCGGCACGGCGGCGGCGGCGGTCTGCCGGAGGAACTGGCGGCGGGTGAGTGAGCAGCAGTCACTGGGCTTCATGGGATGGTCCTTTCTTCGGTGATCGGGCGAGGTGCGCGGGGTGGGCTGGTGGAAGTTGCAACCGCATGGTTAATGGCGCCTCGTGCATTTCGCCTTTCTAATCAAGTCCTTTAAACAGCACGTCGGCGGATGTGTCAATAACTAATTCGCGCCCGAACGAGGCGCCGCCTCCGACCATTCTGGCGCTTGGGGATTTCGAGTGTTCTCGGCGCTAAATGGCGTTCGGGGTGAGCGGCGTTTGGGATTGAGTTTTGGCGGGTTTCTGCTACAAGCCTCAAGCCTGCAGGTTTTGGCCGACCGTGCGGGCGCAGCCTTCGCATCCACATGCTCGATTTGGCGCGCCGGGTAATATGCCGGTCCGGCAGGCCAGCGCCAGCCCCAGCGCTGAGCTGGCCGGGGCGATTTTGGACGCCGTGCAGAATATGATTGGCTACGCAGAATGTCTCGGTGAGACACCGCGGGTCGCGGGCTTTCCCACCACGCACTGGAGCGTCGTCCAGGATGCCGGCGTGGCGGAATCGCCCGAGGCGGAGCGGGCGTTGGCCCGGCTCTGTGCCGTCTATTGGTATCCGCTCTACGCCTACGTGCGCCGCCAGGGTTACGCGCCGCCCGAGGCGCAGGATTTGACCCAGGAGTTCTTCGCGCGCCTCTTGGCGCGGAATTATCTGCGCACGTTGGACCGGCAAAAGGGCAAATTCCGCTCGTTCCTGCTGGCGGCGATCGAGCATTTCCTGGCCAAGGAATGGCGGGACGCCCACCGCCTGAAGCGCGGCGGGCGCCAGGGCGTCCTGTCGCTGGACGATCCGCGTGCCGAAATGCGTTACCAGTTCGAGCCGATCGAGACCTTGACTGCCGAGCGGATTTATGAGCGGCGCTGGGCACTCACGTTGCTCGAGCAAGCCCTGCAGCGCCTGCGCACCGAATTCGCCGTCGCCGGAAAACGCTCCCTGT